>CAMFPZ010000049.1 GCA_945979635.1 uncultured Eubacterium sp. | reverse complement strand
GATTCCTCTACGTCTCGTGGGCTCGGAGATGTGTATAAGAGACAGATAATGAAAATAACATATCCTATGAATGGAATAAGCTATAGTATATGATTTTGAAGAAACGGAGGAATGACGATGATGCTTACGCCACTCACCGCTGGGGTAAATCTTCAAGAAGAATTACAGGAACAGCTTAATATTGAAGAAATTTTCGGATTCGATATCGGTTCTTTTCATATCGGCTTTGACGAAAGCACAGTCGTTTCGTGGATAATAATTCTGGGAATGACGGTTTTGGCATTTATACTGACTCGAAACCTAAAAATTGAGGGCAATATCTCAAAGCGTCAAATACTTCTTGAATTTGCGTATGAAAAGGCTAATGAGTTTTTCAAAACCATTCTCGGACCAAAGGTTGAAAAGTATATCGAATGGCTTATGAGTCTCGCGATTTTTATAGGCGTTTCGAATATGATTGGGCTTTTCGGAATGAAGCCGCCTACGAAGAGTATGCAGGTTACCGCCGCTATGGCATTGACCTCAATCGTTTTGGTAGAGTATACAGCGTTTAAGAATTACGGCGTTAAAAAGCGACTCAAGAAATTTACGAAGCCGGTTGCTATTGTTGCACCGATTAATGTTCTTGAGGTTTTTACGAAGCCGCTTTCGCTTTGTATGCGACTTTTCGGTAACATTATTGCCGCGTTTACGATTATGGAGCTCGTTAAGGCTGTGCCGCTGTTGAAGATAGGCGTGCCGGCTGTACTCAGCTTGTATTTCGACCTTTTTGACGGACTGCTTCAGGCATATATTTTCTGCTTTTTGACGGCGATTTATCTCGAGGAATCCGTTGAGGAATTCGATGATAAGCCAAAGAAGAAAAGGCGAAGAAAAAGAAAATCCGAAAACGAAAATGATAATAATGAAATAACAACACAGGCAGAGATTGCCTGAATTTTGAATAATATGTAAGGAGTAAAAAATTATGACAGGTTCAATTATTGCAATCGGTGCAGGTATTGCACTTCTTTGTGGATTCGGTGCAGGTATTGGTATTGGCATTGCCACAGGTAAGGCAGTTGAGGCACAGGCACGCCAGCCGGAAATCGCAGGTAAGATTCAAACCACTCTTATTCTCGGTGCTGCTCTTTCCGAAGCAACCGCTATTTACGGACTTATCGGTGCATTGTTCATCATCCTTATGTTGAAGTAGCCGAGATAAACCAATTATTTATCGAAAGGAAAACAGCAAATGTTAAAATTTGATTTGAATTTGCTTTGGACAGTATTCAATTTATTGCTATTTTTCGTGCTTATGAGATTATTCCTCTTTAAGCCGATAAAAAAGACGATTGCCGCTCGCGAGGAAATGCTCAAGAATAAGCTTCAGCAGGCTGATGATACAGTGAATGAGGCTAACGAAAAGCTTGCCGAGTACGAAGCTCAAATTGCAAATGTCGACGAGGAAGCAAAGAAAATTGTTATTGATGCCAAGAATAAGGCAAAGGAAGAATACGACAAAATTGTGCTTAAGGCGAATGACGATGCCGCAAAGATGAAGGAAACAGCAAGAAAGCAAATTGCTGTCGAAAACGAAAAGGCGTTGAACGACTCAAAGCATGAGATTGCAAGACTCGCTATGGAGGTTGCCCAAAAGGTTATCGAGGATAAAGCCGGCGAGCAAATGGACAGCGAGCTTTATGATAAATTTTTGATGGAAAGCAGTGAGAATGATGATTAACAATAATGATAATTGTCTCGAGGAACTGCTTGAGCCGCTTGGCGAGGATATGATTAGAGCAGTTGTTCAATGCACAACTCCGCCTAATGAGCATCAGCTCTTGGGTATAAAGGACTTTGTTTGCAAGAAGACGGGTGCAAAGGATGCACAGGTTATTATTGTAGAGGACAAATCTCTTGTCGGAGGATTTATTATTCATGTTGACGGCAAGGAATTTGACTTTAGCTTAAGGAAAAGAATCGACTCCATTGGCGAAAAAATTATGAAAACGGTGCATGACACTCTTGGAAACCAAGAGGATGTTTTGGCGGCACTTCATAAAAATGTTGAGGAGTTTGAGCATATTTGCCATATCGAGGATGTCGGCAGAGTAATCAAGGTCGGCGACAGTATTGCGACTGTTGTCGGACTCGGAGATGCAATGTACGGCGAGATTGTTGTTTTTGAGGACGGCACAAAGGGTATGGTGCAGAATATTAATCGTGATTCAATAGGCTGTATTTTGTTTGGTGATGACGATGAAATTCATCAGGGCACTTTAGTAAAACGAACAAAGAAAAAAGCGGGCGTTCCTGTCGGTGAGGGATATATCGGCAGAGTAGTAAACGCTCTTGGAGAGCCTATCGACGGCAAGGGCGAGATAAAGGCGGAGGATTATCGTCTTTTGGAGCAGCCGGCTCCCTCAATTATCGACAGAAAGTCTGTAAGTGAGCCTATGGAAACCGGAATTCTCGCTATTGACAGTATGTTCCCGATAGGCAGAGGCCAGCGTGAGCTCATTATCGGCGACCGCCAAACAGGAAAAACCGCTATCGCTATTGATACGATTATTAACCAAAAGGACAAGAATTGTATTTGTATTTATAACGCTATCGGACAGAAGGCCTCGACTGTTGCAAAGCTTGTTAATACTCTGAAGAAAAGCGGAGCGATGGACTATACAATTATCGTTTTTGCGAGCTCTTCCGATAGTGCTTCGCTTCAGTACATCTCACCTTATGCCGCAACGGCACTTGCAGAATACTTTATGTATCAGGGTAAGGATTGCCTTATTGTATACGACGATTTGAGCAAGCACGCGGTGGCATACAGAGAAATCTCGCTTCTTTTGGAAAGGCCTCCCGGACGAGAGGCTTATCCGGGTGATGTTTTCTATCTTCATTCGAGATTGTTGGAGCGTTCCAGCAGATTGAACGAAGAGCTTGGAGGCGGCTCAATAACCGCTCTTCCTATTATAGAAACTCAAGCCGGCGATGTTTCTGCGTACATTCCTACTAATGTTATTTCTATCACCGACGGACAAATTTATCTTGAGAGTGATTTGTTCTTCAGCGGTCAAAGACCTGCTGTAAATGTCGGTCTTTCCGTATCGCGTGTCGGCGGTGCGGCACAGACGAAGGCGATGAAAAAGGCGGCAGGCTCGCTTCGTGTCGACCTCGCTCAGTATAGAGAAATGGAGGTTTTCACGCAGTTTTCATCCGATTTGGACGAGGAAACGAAGAGGGAGCTTCGCTACGGAAGCGGACTTATGGAGCTTTTAAAGCAGCCTATGACAAAGCCGCTCTCTATGCCGGAGCAGGTCATCACTCTTGTCGGTGCAACAGGCAAAAAATTTGTTGATGTTCCGAAGGAAAAAATTAAGGAATATCAGGCTCAGGCGTTGGAATATTTTAATACTCATCAAAGCAATATTATTGACCTTATCGCAACCCAAAAGGTTATTGACGACGAAACAAAATTTGCAATTTTAGAAGCATTTGATGAATTCGAAAGGACAAGAAATGGCTAACACACGCGAGCTCCAGAGCCGAATGAAATCCATCAAGGATACTATGAAAATTACTAACGCGATGTATATGGTGTCCTCGTCGAAGCTTCAAAAGGCTCGTCGTGAGCTGAAAAATACCGAGCCATTCTTTTATATGATTCAGGACAGTCTTGCAAAAATCAAGGACGCTGTTCCTGATGTAGGCTCTGCGTATTTTGACCAACGCAAAAATAAGCAGGGCGACGATAGAGTTATAGCCTATCTTGTAGTGACAGCCGACAAGGGTTTGGCAGGTGCCTATAACCATAATATTATTAAGCTTGCCGAAAAAAGTGCAATAACCGACGGAGCAAATAATATGCTCTTCGTTATCGGACAGCTCGGCCGCCACTATTTTGAAAAAAGGTCTATACCTATTGATATTAATTTCAAATATACTGCACAAAATCCTACTGTAAATCGAGCAAGGCATATTAGCCAAAGGCTCATTGATATGTTCCTCGAAAGGAAGATTGATGAGGTTTATGTTGTTTATACAAGGGTAGTTAATTCGATGACAGTTGAGGCAGTAAGTACGAAGCTTTTGCCTCTGTCCGAGGATGACATAAAGGTTCAGGATAACGAGCTTGTCGACGATTATGTTGATGCTGTGTTTATGCCTGATGCAAAAACCGCCTTTGACACCATTGTTCCAAGCTATATTGCAGGCTTTGTTTATGGTGCACTTGTTGAAAGCTATTGCAGCGAGCACAATTCGCGAATGATAGCAATGCAGCAGGCAAGCGAAAGTGCGTCGGATATGATTAGGGAGTTGAGTATTCAATATAATCGTGCCCGTCAGGCGGCAATAACGCAGGAAATCAGTGAGGTTTGCGGCAGTGCAAAGCATTTGAACAAATAAAAGGTAGTATGTATTATGAATTACGGCAAAATAACACAGGTTATGGGACCTGTTGTTGATGTTGAATTTGAGGGCAGATTGCCCGGAATAAAGGAAGCACTCTGGGTAGACAACGACGGAAAGCGAGTTGTTATGGAGGTGTCACAGCATCTCGGCGAGAATATGGTTCGCTGTATTATGCTTGCTTCCTCTGAGGGCTTGTATAGGAATATGCAGGTTTTGGCAACCGGTCAGCCCATTACCGTACCTGTCGGCGAAAAAACTCTCGGCAGACTCTTTAATGTTGTAGGTGAGGCTATCGACGGACTCGGAAGCTTGGATGACGAGGAACATTGGTCAATCCACAGAAAAGCTCCCAGCTTCGACGAGCAGGCAGACGAAATAGAAATTCTCGAAACGGGAATTAAGGTTATTGACCTCCTAACTCCTTACCAAAAGGGCGGAAAAATCGGCTTGTTCGGCGGTGCCGGAGTAGGCAAGACGGTTCTTATTCAGGAGCTTATTACTAATGTTGCAACCCGTCATGGCGGATATTCTATTTTTACCGGAGTGGGCGAGCGTTCTCGCGAGGGCAACGACCTTTGGAACGAAATGAAGGAAAGCGGCGTTATCGAAAAAACCGCTCTCGTTTTCGGCCAGATGAACGAGCCTCCGGGAGCAAGAATGAGAGTTGCTGAAACAGGACTTACCATGGCAGAATATTTCCGCGATAGACAGAATAAGGATGTTTTGCTTTTTATTGATAATATTTTCAGATTTATCCAGGCGGGCTCGGAGGTTTCTGCTCTTCTTGGAAGAATGCCGTCGGCGGTTGGCTATCAGCCGACTCTTGCAACGGATGTCGGCGAGCTACAGGAGAGAATCACCTCGACTAAAAACGGCTCTATTACCTCTGTTCAGGCGGTTTATGTCCCTGCGGACGACCTTACCGACCCGGCACCGGCAACAACCTTTGCCCACCTTGATGCAACTACTGTTTTGTCGAGAAAAATAGTTGAAAAAGGTATTTATCCTGCGGTTGACCCGCTTGAGAGTAATTCGCGAATTCTTGAGGCAGATGTTGTCGGCGAGGAGCATTATCGCGTTGCTCGAAAGGTGCAGGAGTATCTCCAAAAATATAAGGAGCTACAGGACATCATTGCCATTCTTGGTATGGAGGAGCTTTCGGATGAGGATAAGCTCTATGTTCATCGTGCCAGAAGATTGGAAAAATTCCTTTCGCAGCCCTTCCATGTTGCCGAAAACTTCACAGGTATCAAGGGTGTATATGTTCCTGTTAAGGACACGGTTCGTTCGTTCGCCGCTATCGTTGACGGAGAGGTTGATGACCTTCCGGAGCAGGCATTCTTTAATGTCGGAACTATTGACGAGGCTATCGCAAAGGCTGAGGCAATGCAGCAGTAGGTGGGGATATGAATACATTTTATTTGAAAATCGCTGCCTCTAATAAGGTCTTTTTTGAGGGAGAATGCAAGAGCCTTACTGTTCCTGTTGCAAATGACGGACTTTGCGGATTCCTTGCAAATCACGAGGACACTGTCGCTCCGATTGATTTCGGCGAAATGAAAATAGTCGACGAAAATGATAATGTTATCGAAGCGTTTGTCAGCTCCGGCTTTCTGGAATTCTTCGATAACACCGCAAATCTTGTTTGCATTTCTGCCGAGCTTCCGGAGGAAATTGATAAACGCCGTGCCGAGGAGGCAAAGCTGCGTGCCGAGGAGGAGCTTCGCCAGGAACGCTCAATTCGTGAATTCTATAATTCAAAGGCTAACCTCTCCCGAGCAATGGAACGCCTTAAGGTTAAGAAAAGACACGAAATATAAAAAATTCGTATATTATATAACACCGGGGGGCTTTCCCGGTGTTATTTTTAATGCCTTTAGGCAGGTTTGTTGAAGAGTAAACCAAACAACCACCCGCTATGCGGGTGTGCGACAAAGGTTATACCAAAAAAATCTCCAATCCTTATTTCCTGTAAAAATATCACTAACCGATAACGCTTTATGCATAAACTATCCGAGAGTGATTCAATCACCCTCGGATAGTATTGGTCAACTTATGAATTTGAAACTAAATAAATGTTGAAATCCTTGCGTTTCCCCTCCACAACAACTCTTTCAACCTCTTCATCCCAAAACGGTAATAAATAGTTTTCGTAGTAATCTTCAATTCTCTTTCTTACTTTTGGATTGTTAATTAAAAACTCATCGTAATTTTTTATTACAAAAACATATTTTTCGTTTGTAAGTTCATCCATTTCTGTCATAAAATCGTCTTCGGTATGAAAATCTTTTTTCCAACCAGCAGGTATCTCACTAAATCCAAATACTTCCCACAATTTATCAAAGTATTGTTCGTA
>CAMFPZ010000048.1 GCA_945979635.1 uncultured Eubacterium sp. | reverse complement strand
AAATAATGCTGTATAATACTAGAAAACCTAATATTATTGAGGTATTGCGGCATGAAAAAAATATTTATTGACGGAAATCAAGGAACAACAGGACTAAAAATATACAAAAAATTTGAATACAGAGACGATATTCAAATCCTACACATCGACGAAAGCAAAAGAAAAGATGCAAAATACAGAGCAGAAATGATTAATTCCTCTGATATTACATTTTTATGCTTACCCGATGCTGCAAGCATTGAAGCGGTTTCGATGGTCGAAAATGAAAATGTTACAATAATCGACACATCAACAGCACACAGAACAAACCCACAATGGGCGTACGGCTTTCCTGAGCTCGACAAATCCTTTAGAGAAAAAATCAAATCCTCAAAAAGAATTGCAGTTCCGGGATGTTATGCAAGCGGCTTCAACAGTATTGTATATCCACTAATCAAGCACAAAATTATTTCAACTGACTATCCCCTAACCTGCTACGCAATGAGTGGTTACACCGGAGCAGGCAAAAGCGGTATTGCACAATATGAGGACCTCAACCGAAGCAAGGAACTCGATTCGCCGAGACAATACGCCCTCAATCAAGAGCACAAGCACCTAAAAGAAATGAAGGCAATCTGCTCACTTGAGAGAACTCCTTTCTTTGCACCCCATATTTGTGACTATCCACAGGGTATGGTGGTGAGCATTCCATTATTTACGGATATGCTATGCAGGAGTGTTAATCCATACGAGCTTCGAGAGATATTTGCCGAGCATTACAACGGCGAGCAATTTATTAAAATCAGAGAAATCGGATATTCAAGCCCAATGATAGGCTCAAACAATTTTGAAAATCGAAATGATATGGAGATAGAAATAAACGGAAACAGCGACCGAATTCTCATCACCTCAAGATTTGATAATCTCGGAAAGGGTGCAAGCGGAGCGGCTATTCAATGTATGAATATCGTTTTGGGACTTGACGAAAAAACAGGACTTAATTTAGGAGAATAACAGGATATGGAAAATCAATTCAAAGCTATTGAGGGTGGAATTTGTGCCGCAAAGGGATTCAAGGCAAGCGGTACATATTGCGGAATAAAAAAGCCATCCTACGAAAACCCGAAAAAATCGCACAAGAATGACATTTGTCTTTACGCTTCGGACAAGCTATGCAACACTGCGGCAGTCTACACTACTAACAAGGTCAAGGGTGCTCCGATTGTCGTAACAAAGGAAAATCTCGAAAAAAGCAAGGGCAAGGCAATCGCAGTTATTGCAAATTCAAAAAACGCAAACACATGTAATGCCGACGGAGTCGAAAAAGCAGAAAAAATGTGCGAGCTTGTTGCGAATGAAATGGGAATTCCAAAGGAATATGTTATAGTAGCTTCAACGGGAGTTATAGGACAAGTTCTTCCCATTGAGCCGATACAACAGACTGTTCCCGAATTGGTTAAAAATCTCGATTACGGCAAAAATCTCGAGGCTGCAACCGCCATTATGACAACGGACACAGTAAAAAAGGAATATGCGGTTGAATTTGAGATAGGCGGCAAACAATGTGTCATCGGCGGAATGGCAAAGGGCTCGGGTATGATTCATCCGAATATGGCTACAACTCTCAATTTCATCACTACAGACTGTTGCATAAGCTCGGACATGCTCCAAAAGGCTTTGAGCGAAATAGTTAAAGTCACATATAACTGTCTATCTATAGATGGCGATACATCAACAAACGATATGGTTTGTCTTATGGCAAACGGGCTTGCCGAAAACGAGGAAATCGTGAGAGAAAGCAAAGAATACGACATCTTCAAGTCAGCATTATACGAGGTTATGGCAAATCTCACAAGAATGCTTGCAAAGGATGGCGAGGGTGCTACAAAGCTTATAGAATGTATCGTCAGCGGTGCCGACACACAGGATACGGCGATTACCGTTGCAAAAAGCGTAGTTTGCTCCTCATTATTCAAAGCAGCTATGTTTGGAGAGGATGCAAATTGGGGACGCATTCTCTGTGCTATCGGATATGCAAACGCCGAATTCGATATAAACAAGGTTGATGTTGACATCAAGAGCGACAAGGGAATCGTTTCCGTTTGCAAAAACGGTTCGGGAATTGCATTCAGCGAGGAGGAGGCTTCACAAGTTCTTTCTTGCGATGAAATATATGTTATGATAAACCTCAACGACGGTGTTGAAAATGCAACGGCCTGGGGATGCGACCTAACATACGATTATGTAAAAATAAACGGAGATTACAGAACCTAAATACAGGAGAATGGCTATGACAGACAAAATAGACAACGAACAAAAGGCGAGAATAATTGCCGAAGCCTTACCGAACATTCAGCATTATAACAAGAAAACAATCGTTGTAAAATACGGCGGAAACGCTATGATAAACGAGGAACTAAAGGATGCAGTTATGCGTGATATAGTTCTTCTTACAACCGTAGGTATCAAGGTAGTTCTGGTTCACGGAGGAGGGCCTGAAATAAACAAGATGCTCGACAAAATCGGAATCGAACCAAAATTCAAAAACGGCTTACGCGTTACAGATAAGGACACGGTAGATGTGGTTCAAATGGTTCTTGCAGGAAAGGTCAACAAGGATTTAGTATGCAAGATTTGTAATATGGGCGGTCACGCAATCGGTCTTTCGGGTATGGACGGAAATATGATAAAATGTCTTCCCATGGATGATGTTCACGGATACGTCGGAAAAATTATCGAAACGAATATGGATGTAGTCAAAGAGGTTTTGGCAAACGATTTCATTCCGGTTATTTCCACAATAGGTTACGACGAAAACGGAAGCTGCTACAACATCAATGCCGACACTGTTGCCGCACAAATTGCAGGCGACCTTAAGGCGGCGGCACTGATTTCAATGACTGATATAGTTGGATTATTAAGGGATGTAAACGACGAGAGCACAAAAATTCAGCAGGTTCTCATTTCGGAAATTCCTGCATTAATTGCCGACGGAATAATCAGCGGAGGAATGATACCGAAAATTGATTCTATGACACAGGCAATACGAAACGGATGTGAAAAGGCTTTCATAATTGACGGAAGAGTTCCGCACTCAATTCTTATGGAGCTTCTCACTGACGAGGGTATGGGAACAATGTTTAGGAGCAGACAATGAATACAAAGGAATTAGACAACAACTATATTGCCCACTCATACGGAAGGTTTGATGTATGCCTAACAAACGGCAAAGGCTCAACCCTTTACGATGAGGAAGGCAAAAAATACATAGATTTCGGCTCGGGAATAGGAGTCACGGCATTCGGCATATGCGACGACGAATGGGCTTTAGCAGTGAACGAGCAGTTAAAAAAGGTTCAGCACACAAGCAATTTGTATTACACCCAGCCTTGTGCAAGGCTTGCAAAAATGCTTTGCGAAAAGAGTGGTATGAAGCGGGCATTCTTTGCAAACTCAGGTGCAGAGGCGAATGAGGGTGCAATAAAATTTGCCAGAAAATACAGCTTCGACAAATACGGAGAGGGACGCTCGACAATCATAACCCTAACGGATAGCTTCCACGGAAGAACAATAACGACTCTCGCAGCGACCGGACAGGATATATTCCACAAAACATTCGGACCATTCACAGAAGGCTTCAGGTACTGCGAAACAAATAATATTGAAATGCTGAATGAACTTGCAACAGATGATGTTTGTGCAATTATGTTCGAATGTATTCAAGGCGAGGGCGGAGTAAATGTTCTTACGCCCGAATTCTTGGAGGCTATAAAGCAGGTGTGCGAAAAAAAGGACATACTATCTATTGTTGACGAGGTTCAGACAGGAAACGGAAGAACAGGAAAATACTTTGCATATGAGCACTATTCTCTAAAGCCCGACATTGTTTCAACGGCTAAGGGATTAGGAGGAGGCTTGCCGATAGGAGCCGTACTTTTCGGAGAAAAGCTCAAGCAAACAGTATCTCCGGGTTCTCACGGTTCAACCTTTGGAGGAAACCCTATCGCCTGTGCCGGAGCAATCAGCATAGTCGAAAGAATTGACGACAAATTTCTTGATGAAGTTTCTAATAAAGGTGTGTACATAAAAAAGAAAATTCTCGAAATAAAGAATGTAGAAAGCATCTACGGAATGGGACTGATGATTGGAATAGAAACAACTAAAGATGCAAGCGAGATAGCAAAGGACTGCTTACAAAACGGGCTTCTTGTTCTTACGGCTCACAAAAACAGAGTTCGATTGCTGCCCGCTCTCAATATAAGCTATAAAGAAATCGACGAAGGGCTAAAAATTTTGAAAGAGGTAATCGAAAAATGAAGCATTTATTGAAATTACAGGACTTGGACAAGGCGGAAATCCTCGACATTCTCAACCTTGCAGACCAGCTAAAATACGAAAATCACAATGGAATAGAGCACCACATACTTAAAGGCAAAACACTCGGTATGATATTCCAAAAAAGTTCAACAAGAACCCGTGTCAGCTTTGAGACAGGAATGTATCAGCTCGGTGGTCAGGCATTATTCCTTTCCAATCGCGATTTACAAATCGGCAGAGGAGAGCCGATACAGGACACAGCGAGAGTATTATCACGCTATCTTGACGGAATTATGATTAGAACCTTTGAGCAAAAGGAGGTTGAGGATTTAGCCCAATACGGTACAATCCCAATCATAAACGGATTGACCGACTATTGTCACCCATGTCAGGTGCTTGCTGACCTTATGACGATTCGTGAGTACAAAAAAAGCTTCGACGGATTAAAGCTCTGCTTTATCGGAGACGGAAACAATATGGCAAACAGCCTGATTGTAGGTGCAATCACAATGGGTATGGAATGTACAATAGCCTGTCCCGACAGCTACAAGCCGGATACCGGAATTATGAAATGGGCAGAAGAAAACGGAAAATTCAACTGCTCATCAGATATTATCGAATGTGCAAAAAATGCAGACATTCTCTACACTGATGTTTGGGCATCTATGGGTCAAGAGGACGAAAAGGCGGAACGTGAAAAGGTATTCAAAAATTTCCAAATCAACGATGAGGTTATGAGCGTCGCAAACGAAAATGCTATGGTACTCCACTGTCTGCCTGCCCATCGAGAGGAAGAAATCACAGCGAAGGTTTTTGAGGAGCACGCAAACGAAATCTTCGACGAGGCAGAAAACCGACTCCACGCTCAAAAGGCAGTTTTGGTAAAGCTAATGCAAAATTAGCTCGTTGCACTCGCAGAGAAAAGAGAAGTGAGAAGAGATAAGAGACTCGGTTTGATTGATCATAGATTTTCTTTTATCCCCTCAGTCTCGCAGTAGCGAGACAGCTTTTCTTACAATAATGGAAACCTGATGTTGAAGAAGGAGCGTTACTGTAACAAACAAAGGCTCCCCTTGTTTTGAAACTCAAGGGTGCGGGTGTCCGGTGGACACCTCTGCATTTATGCAGAAGCACCGACCGAGCCGGCAGGCGAGACAGCTGTCAGCTTTGCTGACTGAGGGGATAAAAGAATATTACAAAAAACACCGAAATTCACATTTTTCGTGAATCTCGGTGTTTTTTCTTGTCGCGGGTTTATTTTACGCTCTGATTTGTTCAAATGAATACATTGTTTTCGGATTATCATCAAGGGTATTTATTGTAGTTAAAGTACAAGAGGGAACAATAAAATCATTTCTTCCTGCGCTGTATCCGCTGACGGAGCTTAACTGATAATATCTGCCGTTATAAAACGAGCACATATTGTTGCTGTGCTGATGACCGCAGGATAACAGCGTGATATATTCATTGTCCTTTATTACATCATCAAAAATATAGTCATCCTTAATTTCATCATAAGGATATGTGTTATATCTCTCAAAATCTTTATATGCTTCGCCGTTATCATAAGCAGTTTGAAAAGCAGTAGTCGGCATATGGAAAAATACGCTTGTTTTAACCTTGCGTGCATTAACCTCATCATTAAGCCAATTTGCCTGATTTTCAGAAATAGGCTGATATGAACCTATTGCCTTTGGCTTTCTTGCACCCGAATCCATAATTGCTACGCTGTGTACTAATTCGTCACCGCTGTATACATCAATAACAAACTGCATTGAGCCGTCAATATCCTTTGAATTTCCGCACACAAAATGCTTATACTGCATCATAAAAGCGATAATGTCCTCGTTGCTGCCGTCAATTTCAAAATCATTATTACCCGGAGCAAAAGTCCAAGGAGTATCGTATTTCTCCACGAGGGAAGCAAACAAATCAATAGCCCCGAATTTATCATAAGTCGGTTTCAAATTAAAGCCGTCAACCAAATCCCCTGTTACCACAATGAGGTCACACGGCGTTTTGTCCAATATTGCTTTCATATCATTAAGCGTATGCTCGTCATTTTCACACACGCCGTCAAAAAAATGAGTATCGGTAATTTTCAAAATTTTGAAAAGACCGCTATCGTCAGTTGATAAATTGACCTGATTAGCATTGTAGACGGAATCGTAGCTGTTAACTGCATTAGATTTATCACAGTTAAACCTATATAGCAGATATCCGCCGAACGTTCCGACAGCGAGCAATACAACGGCTAATATAATTGATATTATCCTCGTAATAATCTTCTTTTTGCTTTTATTCATTATTTTCTCCCTACCAAAAATCGGCTTTAACAGCGTTCTGTCAAAGCCGATATGTTTATTTTTACTTTACCCAATATTTTATGGTTAGGCATTTCGAGTCGGTGTTAATCTCATTTGGAACAATGAGCGTTTCGTCTGCAAGTGCTTTATACAGGCTCGCATATCCCTGTCTCTTATACACATCTGACGCTGCCGACGATACTCCTTGTGT
>CAMFPZ010000047.1 GCA_945979635.1 uncultured Eubacterium sp. | reverse complement strand
TCCCTTCTCCTGCACCAAAAATACCACAGCACCATAGTGTGCTGTGGTATTTTTAATATTTTCAGTACTTGAGCCCTCGCACCAAGAAATACAAAAACTGACACACTACTGTACGACAGTTTTTGAATGTATTGTTTTATTAATGCTTGACCTTCTCAGGTTCAAGTCCTGCATTAATATTAAAAAGCAGATGCCCGAATGGGTATCTGCTTTTTGTGGTGCAGGTAACAGGACTTGAACCTGCAAGGATCGCTCCACTAGATCCTAAATCTAGCGTGTCTGCCAATTCCACCATACCTGCGAATGACTATGTTATATTAGCACATAGGGGCAGAAAATGCAATAGGAAATTAAAAAAGTTTGAAGCTATTTTCCATTTCTTTTTTTATTTTATTCAAAATACGCTTTTCTAGGCGTGAAATGTAGGACTGGGAGATGCCGAGTTCATCTGCAAGCTGCTTTTGAGTGCGTGGGGTACAACCATTTAGGCCAAAGCGACGATACATTATATTGCGTTCCTTTTCGGGTAGAGACATAACTACTCTACGCAGTAACAGTCGTTCATCCTCAAATTCAATATTCTCGCTTATTTCATCAGGCTCTGTACCCAGAACATCACGCAGAGTAAGCTCATTACCATCCCAATCCGTGCTCAAGGGTTCATCGAAGGAAAGCTCAATCTTCGAATTTGATGCTTTACGCAGGAACATCAGTATTTCATTTTCAATACACCTTGATGCATAGGTAGCAAGTTTTATGTTTTTCGTATAATCAAAGGTGTTCACAGCCTTCATAAGTCCGATTGTTCCGATAGATACCAAATCCTCGGTCGTTACGGTAGGACACTCAAATTTTCGTGCAATATATACAACAAGTCGTAGATTATGAATTATTAGCAGTTCCTTATGAGTTTCATCACCGATCGCAAGCTCCGATATAATTCTATTCTCCTGCTCCTTCGTTAAAGGTGGCGGCAGAGTATCCGGACCATTTATATAGTGACAGGTATTATTTTCAAATAATCTTAGAATAAAATCAATCAACTTTTTCATATTTACAACCTTTCAAACAGAGAGAATATTATAATTAAGCAAGGCAGAAACGCCGTTATTCGGCATATTATCGGACATTGCAATATAGGCATTTTCGATTATTTCCTCACCGAGAGATGATTTCAACACAAGCTTATCAGGTTTAAATGCAGGAAGTACGGACGGGCCGTTTACGGTTGCAACAGGAACATACCTAATTGATTTTGGCGAATAATCAATTTTTGATTTATCAACTACAATAACCGGTGAATGAGAAAACGGCTCATAGAGATTATTTCCTGTGTCCAAAAAAGCAAGCAATGACACAGTATTATCACCATATGTAACAAAGAGCGTATATATTTCCCTCCTTGAGAGCACTCGGTCATATATACGAATAACGAGGCAAGATATGAGATAAGCGGCAAATGCACAGGCGATAATCGTTCCGGCAGAAATGTCAAAATATACAACCGAATTATTCACGGCAATAAAGCTCAACTTCATTCCAAAGCAGATTGCGATTATTAGTCCAAGAAAAATCAAGCTCGAAAAATAAAAGACAAAAACTGCCTTAATATACTGCAATACTCGATGAAAGCTAAAAGCAACTGCTACCATAATCAGACTGCATACAAGCTTCAACAAAACTGATACAATCTGCGGCAAACCATCCAAAAAAATAATCATAGAATAAGCCGCACCCAGACAGGAAGCAAAAATCAAGCGACCCATTCGACCATCCTTTTTACAAAGCTTCGAGGTCAGCTCCAGCAGGAGAAAATTCAAAAAAAAATTAAGCATAAGCAAAACATCTACATAAACAACAATAAAAATACCCCCTTTACAGCTTCATTATAAAGCATAAAGGGAGTATATTTTGTCGCAATATAATATCAATCTACAATTTCAATGGCTTCAATCACAACATCGTACATAGGCTTATCGTTCATACCTGTTCTGACATTTGCTATATTATCAAGAACATCTCCGCCATCAATAAGCGTACCGAATACTGTATGATGGAAATCAAGCCATGGAGTGCCGCCCTTTTCCTCATAGGCAGCTACAACATCCTCCGGAAAGCCACCCTGTGCACCAATTTGCTTCATTTGCGAAAGAAGATTGGAAGGAACATCCTTTGCCTGAACAATAAAGAATTGTGAGCCGTTTGTATTAGGTCCTGAATTTGCCATAGATAAAGCACCGTAATAATTACGGGCATCCAGTGAAAATTCATCCTCAAAGCTTCTACCCCAAATTGATTCACCGCCCATACCGGTTCCGGTTGGATCTCCGCCCTGAATCATAAAATCCTTAATAACTCTATGAAAAATCAAGCCGTTATAGTAGCCGTTTTTTGCATGGGTTGTAAAATTCTCTACCGCCTTTGGTGCGGCAGTATCATTAAGCTCAAAGCTCATATCCCCCATATTCGTTTTAATAATTGCTTTCATTATATTTTCATCCTTTCGTTAATAACTTTAAATACTTCTGTATCAATCTTTTGCACCCGTCTGTCATAGGTAAATAATCCATTTAGTTCATCCTCAACATCAGTAACTTGAGTATAAACGGTTGCACACAGACCTTTCTTTATTTGAGGAATAATGGTTTTTTCAAACAATCTTTTATAGGCAGAGGTTATTCCCTGCTTTGACTTATAAATCTTATAACCAAAAATGCGTTCATTAAATGTATGCCCCTTAACCTTAATTCCGAGTCCGCCAAATTCAGTTAAGCACCAAGGCTTATCCCCTACCTTTACGCGAATAGGAGTAAAATAAATGTGCTTTGAAATAATATCAGTTTCATTTTGAGGATGCCAGCCGGAGGCAGAATCAACCAAACGGGTTTTATCAAAGCTTTTAATATAGTTATAGGCATAATCACTATCAAACTGTCCCCATCCTTCATTAAAGGGTACCCATACGGCAATACAGGGACAATTATACAAAGCATCGAGCATTTCCTGAAGCTCATTATAATACAAAGCACGGGCTCTTTCGTCAGTACGCTTGAACATCTTATAATCGGTATCATCAAGATTTACACCGACAAAAGGTACAACACTTGTTTCCATTCCGTATTTACCTCCGCCGTTTATCATATCCTGCCACACTACAATGCCATTCAAATCACAATAATGATACCAAAGCATAGGCTCAATCTTTATATGTTTACGAAGCATATTAAAGCCAAGGCTTTTTACGGATTCCACATCAAATTTCATTGCTTCGTTTGACGGAGGTGTCAAATATCCATCGGGATAATAGCCTTGGTCAAGCAGGCCATTAAAGAAATACGGCTTATTATTGAGCATAAGACGAGGGATATTATTATCATCAACCCCAACAGAGAATTTTCTCATACCAAAATACGAGTTTACTCTATCCTTACCGTATGTAAACACAACTTTATACAAAAACGGATTTTCCGGAGACCACGGCTTCATATTTTCAATTATGACAGTATCATCCGTAGTATCAGCAATCAGAAAATCGCCGTCATATATTTGTTTTTGCACCCTAATCCCATTCGGGGCACTGAAAACTACACATTCCCTATCGAAATCCGGTGTAATGCGGACAAATGGTATATATTCATAGGGTGTACTTTCAATCCAAACCGTTTGCCAAATTCCACTTTGTGCTGTATACCAAATTCCACCCCGATTTGTATTTTGCTTTCCTCGGGAATAGGAATTTTTTTCATTCAGGTCGCGAACTGTCACATTAAGAATGTTATGCTCACTTATATAATCTGTGATTTCGAAGGAAAACGGAGTATAGCCACCATGATGTGAACCGACAATTTTTCCATTGATATAGACCTTGGCAATTTGGTCAACGGCACCAAAATTGATAAATACCCTACCCTTATTAAATCCGTCGGGTAGATCAAATTCCTTTTCGTAAACCAGATATTCCTCGCTGCCCAAAGTGCGATTTATACCGGAAAGAGGCGTTTCGGGTGAAAACGGCACAACAATCTCATACTTATACTCACTCAAAAGCTCCTCGCTCTCGCAAAAATCGCATTTCCAAATACCATTTAGATTTAGGTAGCTATCCCTTTTGAATTGAGGTCGTGGATATTCGCTCAAGGGACAATCTTTGTTTAGAGTTTCACCCCAAGTTGTAAGCATTATTTTCCTCCATAATGATTTTTCCATCAACTATTTGGATATGTTTATTACATATCTCAAGAGCGGCTTTTTTGTGCGATACAATAATACAGGTTTTATTCTTCATTTCTCGAAGATTCTTCAAGAACTCGAGCTCTGTTTCTTCATCAAGAGCAGAGGTGGCTTCATCAAGAAGCATAACAGGCGAATTCGAAAGAATTGAACGGGCAATCGCAAGACGCTGAAGCTGGCCTTCGGAAAGTCCGATTCCTCTTTCGCCGATAACAGTTTCTATTCCGTCCGGAAGCTCGTTAATAAACTTATCGGAACAGGAAATACGAATCGCCTGTGCAATTTCCTCCTCGGATGCATCGGAATTAATGAATGTCAGATTATCCCTAATGGTACCGGACAACAGGAAATTACCTTGAGGAACGAAAGTAAACAATTTCCTGGTATGGCAATCAACCTTAACATCTCCCTCGCTGGTATTGAGCCAAAGCTCGCCGCTTTCGACATGAAAAACTCCTAACAGTAGCTTAAGCAAGGTTGATTTACCGATTCCGGAAATACCCATAATGGCAACGAAATCCCCTTTGTTTATGGTAAGCGAGGTGTGGTCGAGAATTATATCTCTGTCGTAGCCGAATGTAATATTATCAAATTGAATATTTTGGAGCTTATCGTAAAAGTATTCAACATCAATATCATAAGGATTTTCTTCTATTTCGTCAGGAATATTATCAAGCTCGATTATTCTCTCTGCCGAAGCAAGAACGGCAAAATACTTTGAAAGCATTCCCGAAAGAGCGGAAAATGGTTGTTGAATTTGGTTTACAAGCTGAAGCATAGCAACAACCTCACCGAAGGATATTCCGTTAATTAAGCGATATGAACCAAATGCCAAAGCGAAAACATATCCCAAATTAAACACGGTTGAGATTCCGGCATTAGCACAAATACCGAAAAATCTACGCCTCATTTTTGCTTTATAATTATCCTCCATAAGTTCATTTGCTTGTGCAGAAACCTTTTCTTCACTTACAAATGATTTAATTACAAGCAGAGATGTAAGAATTTCCTGAATAAATGAGCGTACACTGCCTTCGGTTGATTGAACGCTTTTGTGTAAACGCTTCAAAACTCCTCTAAACAGTATCGTAATAAAGAAAACAGCTATTCCGCCAACAAGAAATACAACTGCAAAAAGCTTATCCATAATTATTAAATATATGAATGCACTTGTCAGCTTAACTATAAAATACACAACATTTGGCACAATAGTGGTAAAGCCTTCGGAAATAGCCGTAACATCACTTGTCATTCGATTTTGGATTTCACCGGTATGATATTTCGTCACTCCGGAATAATCCTTATGCATAACGGAATTAAGAATATGTGCACGAAGTGTAACCTCTATTCTCGCCTTACAACGCTCGGAAAAGCTTCGCGAAATAAGATGAAGAATAAGCTGAACCATAATTAAAATCAAAAATGATATTGTATTATGAATAACCTTTTCGAAGGAATGGTATTCAGTTGCAGCGTTAATTATTCTCTCTGAAAAATTTGCATAAAGCACAGTGAGGACAGCGTTAATCGCATTTGCGAAAATCAAAACGACTACCTGCCAATTTTCCTTATTAAAGGTGCTAAGCATCCATTTTATTGTTTTCAAATCGGATTTTGAAATCTTTCTTTTTTCTATAGCTTCGCTCACTTTTTTATCCTCTTCAATATATGATTTTCAAACCAAATAATACATCTATTCATAAAAATAAACAGTGGTCTAATAGGAAGCAACGCAACCCATACTCTGGAATACAACTTATAAAGCTTATTATTATCGCAATCAATATACTTCTTGCCCTTACGGTAGTAGCCTATAAGTCTTCCGCACACCATATCATCGGTCACATACTCTCGCTCCTTAAGGTTATCGCCGATAATTATGTAATGGTCATCATATACCTCAACAACACGATGCATAACATATTTTCCGCTCTTTAGCTGATAAACGGCAACATCATATTTCTTTAAGCGTTCGGTATTCTTAACTACTATGATATTATCTCTTTGCTGATGAATAATCGGACGCATTGAGGTACCCATAGTCAAGCCTGTATATTTTCCTGTTTTATCAAGACATTCTCTTATTGATGTAAATTCCTGCATAACTATTCCTTATCTTTTTTCAATAAGCACAACAGCGTGTGCGGATATTCCCTCTTCTCTTCCCGTAAAGCCGAGCCATTCCTCTGTGGTTGCCTTAACACTCACATCAGATGTATTAAGACGGCACGAGTGTGCAATATTCTCTCGCATTTTCGGAATATAGCCCTTGAGCTTCGGCCGTTGAGCAATAAGAGTTGAGTCAATATTTTCTATATAATATCCCTCTTCATAAATTCTATCGACAACAGCCTCAAGAAGCTTCAGCGAATCTGCTCCCCTCCATTTTTCATCGGTATCGGGAAACATTCCGCCAATATCACCGAGTGCAGCAGCACCTAACAGAGCATCGCTTATTGCGTGAAGAAGAACATCGGCATCACTATGTCCTAAAAGTCCTTTAGTATGCTCAATTTCAACTCCGCCGATAATGAGCTTTCTATTCTCTACTAATTTATGTACATCGTACCCACTGTCTCTTATACACATCTCCGAGCCCACGAGACGTAGAGGAATCTC
>CAMFPZ010000046.1 GCA_945979635.1 uncultured Eubacterium sp. | reverse complement strand
ATTCCTCTACGTCTCGTGGGCTCGGAGATGTGTATAAGAGACAGATTATAAATTATGTAAAAAAGGTAACAAGCAAAAAACAAGGGAGTCAAGTGACTCCCTTGCGGTTTGTTTCTAATATTGAATTAGAGTGTTGCAGCATTTGCTACATTGTTAGCGATGCTAACGATTGTGATTGTACAACCAGCCTTAAGGTCAGCATCTGCCGGCTTCATATCTTCGCCAACACAAGCCTTAACCTCTTCAGCAGTCTTGCCGATAGCCCATGACTCAAAGTGAGCAGCCTGCTCGAACCATTCCTTCTGGATTGGAGAAGCAGCTCTCATTGCGTAGTCGTCCTTGAGCTCCTTCTTTGACTTGAATTCGCCCTTAACTGCATTGAACTCACCATTCTCGATTGGGCACTTTGCCTGAGAAGCATCGATGATGCAGGATGTAATCTTACCCTCTGCATCAAGAGTAACTACTGCATAGTCTGTGTCGTACTCA
The DNA here is from genome assembly GCA_945979635.1 of uncultured Eubacterium sp. Taxonomy (GTDB): domain Bacteria; phylum Bacillota; class Clostridia; order Oscillospirales; family Acutalibacteraceae; genus Eubacterium_R. The sequence goes on along the minus strand of CAMFPZ010000046.1, from coordinate 6,461 downwards.
AGAAGGGTTTCGTTGCTCTGGTAAGACTTCGATGTAGCGAGTGAAAGCTTCAAGGTATCAGTTGTCTTTGCACCGCATTCTGTTGCAGCAGCGATAGCCTTTGTTACAGCGTTTACGAAGCCGCCTGCATAAATTGTGCAGCCTGCCTTGAGGTCAGCGTCTGTTGGAGAACCTGTTGTTGCATCAACACCTGCCTTGATTTCGTCAGCAGTCTTGCCCTTTGCCCATGCTTCGAAAGCAGCAACCTGCTCGAACCATTCCTTTTGGATAGGGGAAGCGTTCTTCATACCGTAGTCGCCTTGCTTTGCAAGCTTTGTTCTGAGGTCAGCTACATCGCCGTTGTCTTTTGTGAGGTCAGTCTTTGTTTGAGCCTCATCAATCTTAACGTCAATGATTTTGCCATCAGCATCAACGAGAACAGCAGCTGCTACAGAGTTAAGCTCAAGAGCTGTTGCAGACTTGTTGTATTCGTCATCCTTAATTGCATTGATTACTGCAAAACCTGTCTTTGCTGAAGCAGCGTCGTTTTTGCCCTCTTCTTTAGCACCGTTGCTGCATGCTGCAAAACCTACAGCAAGCACACCTGCGAGTCCTAAAGCGAGGATTTTCTTCATTTTAGTCATAAATTCCTCTCCTTTACTCTTATTAAAAATATGACTTTACACTATATTAAATTATATTGCACGAGTTGTCAATATATATTGCTAAAAAATTATCAATATTCCTTGATAATTTTTCTCGGACATTTTTGAGCACAGATTCCACAGTGAGTACATTTGCTGTAATCTATCCTTGCAATATTGTCAACAACATGAATTGCATCATTTGGACAATTCTTTTCGCAGATTTTACAAGAAATACATCCTGCTGTGCAAGCGTCACGAACATCCTTACCGAAAACGTGAGACGAGCATTGAACTCTGTATTTTGAGCCTGCCGGAACAAGCTCAATAAGGTTGTGAGGACATGTTTTTATACATCTGCCGCAGGCGATACATAATTCCTCGTCAACAACAGCCTTTTTGTCTATGATTCTAATTGCTCTTTGCGGACATACTCTTGCACATGAGCCGAAACCGAGACATCCGTATTTACAAGAATATGGGCTGGAACCGGGAAGTAAATCAGCGGCAATACAGGATTCAATTCCTATGTAGTTGTAATCAACGGTTCTCTTTTCACCGTTTCCGTCACATTTTACATAAGCAACCTTGCGTTCGGTTTCCTGAACCTCTGCACCCATTATTTCTGCAACCTTTTTTGCAACATCGTTTCCGCCGACAGGACATCCGTTTACCGGTGCCTCGCCGTTTGCAATAGCAGTTGCCATCGCATCACAGCCGGCATAGCCGCATCCACCGCAGTTGCTGCCGGGTAGAACCTCTCTAACTGCTGCTTCCTTTTCGTTAATCTCAACGTGAAAAACCTTTTCTGCAATGCCTAAAACGAGGCCGATAATTATGCCGATTACGGCGATAACGCCAACGGCAACTAAAATAGCTTTAATATCCATATAGCAACCTCCTTATGCAAATGCGTTGAAGCCGTAGAATGCTATGGACATCAGGCAAGCGGTCATAAGAACCGCAGGTGTGCCCTTAAAGCAGCCCAAGTAATCGTTCTTTTCGGTGCGTTCTCTGACACCTGCCATAATAACAATAGCTATTGTGAAGCCTATTGCCGTACCAAAGCCTGTAACGACACTTGTTAGGATGTCGTTCTCCTGCTGAACATTAGTAAGTGCAGTACCGAGTACGGCACAGTTTGTTGTAATAAGAGGAAGATAGATGCCAAGGCTTTTGTATAAAGCAGGAACAGCTTTCTTCAAAAAGACCTCAACAAGCTGAACAAGAAATGCAATTACAACGATAAATATGATTGTCTTGAGATATTCAAGATGAAGCTTTTGAATAACAAGCTTGTATAAAACTGAAGAAACGAGTGAGGATAGTGTAATTACAAAAACTACTGCACCGCCCATTCCGGCTGCTGTTTTTGTATTTTTCGAAACTCCGAGAAATGGGCAAATACCGAGGAATTGGCTTAATACAACATTATTAATTAACGCTGTTGTAATGAGAACTAAAAATAATTTTCCTGCCATTATTTACCCTCCTTTTCTGCGTTAGCACAATTTGCACAGTCGCCTGAGCATTTTGTTGTTGCTTCCTTTTTCTTACCCTTAGTAACCTTATTCATAAATGCACAGAGAATGGAAAGAACAAAGAATGCACCCGGTGCGAGTATGAAAATAGAAATAGGCTCGTAGCTTTCCGGTAATACTCTGAATCCGAATACGCTTCCGCTTCCAAGAAGCTCTCTGACAATACCGATTGCCGTGAGTCCGATAGTGAATCCCAAACCGACTCCGATACCATCAAATATAGAAAGCAATGCATTATTTTTCGATGCATACGATTCCGCTCTTCCGAGAATGATACAGTTTACAACGATGAGAGGGATGAATATACCCAGACTGTTGTAAAGCGGTGTAACATATGCGTGCATAAGCATTTCAACAATCGTAACGAATGAGGCAATGATTATGATATAAACAGGAACTCTAACGCCGTTCGGAATGATTTTTCGAAGTAGGGAAATGAGCAGATTCGACATTATGAGTACTGCCATAGTGGCAACACCCATACCTAAACCATTAAGTGCACTCGATGTTACCGCAAGAGTAGGGCACATACCAAGCATAAGCACGAAGGTAGGATTTTCTTTAATAATTCCATTATATAATCTTTCAAATAACGCCTTCAAAAAAATCACTCCTTTCCGTGCTGATTTTGGTTTTGATTTTGATTTTGGCTTCCGCCCGGAGCTGTTGCACCGGACGATGCGTCAGCACCTGAAGCAATTGCCTCTTTGTCTATTGCCGAAGCATCTCCGAAGTTAGCTTGATAGAAAACGATACCGGCATTAATTGCTCTGGCAATAGCATTCGATGTAATTGTTGCACCTGCAATCGCATCAATTTCGTTGTCTGCAGTACCGCCAACCTTTTGTGTCATAATGCCGACCGTCTTGCCTGCAAATTGTGAAATGAAAGCTTCCTCCTCCATCTTTGCACCATAGCCGGGACTTTCCATAGAGCTAACAACTGCGAAGCCTGTGAGCTTGCCGTCCTTGATACCGAAAGCAATCTGGAATGGAGAAGTCTTTGCGAATCCAACAGCTGTTGTGCTGATGACATATCCTTCACCGCCGTTGACCGCCTTGATTTCCTCAACTGTGCAATCTGTGAGCGAGTATTCTTCTAATAGTGAAGCCGAAGCCTTAATCTTTTCAGCCGCTCCGTCAATATCGCTCAACTCGTTTGCACCGGGATAAGCCTTCTTGTAGAATTCACTTAAATCTGCCTTTGCAACATCTTGAGCTCCGCCGCCGAAGTTATCTTGATAAAATAGGATAGCCGCGTTTACAGCCTGTGTTACAGCGTTTGTGGTGATTGTAGCACCGCTGATTGCATCGATTTCCGTTTCGCTTTTCGCACCGCTTTTTGTGAAGGTTAAAAGGGAAGCGTCCTTGCCTTTGAATTGCTCTGTGAATTCCGGTTCGGAGCATTTTGAGCCTAAGCCCGCGGTTTCGTTGTTGCTGATTGACGAGAAGCCGGTGAGCTTGCCGTCCTTTATGCCGATTGCAATTTGGATTTCTCCGCCGTAGCCTGCATTTGAAGTTGCGGCGATGATGTAGCCCTCTGTCTTGCCTGAAGCATCATTAGCGGCTAAAACATCAACTATCTTGCAACCGTTGAGCCCTTTTTCTGCAAGAAGAGATTCGCTGTTTGAAATCATTTCTTCAGCGTTGTCAAGCTCCGAAAAGCTGTGACTGTCTGCATAAACAACCTTGTAAACCTCTGCCTTTTGATTAACCTCTGCCTGTGCAATAGGTCCTGCCGTTATTTGGTTTACCAAAGCAAGGAGAGCAACGGCAATAATAGAAACAGCAGTCAAAATGATGGTGTTTAATATTGTGTTTGACTTTTTATTTGCCATTTTTTTCTCCTCCCTTCCTTGAATGTGAACCGAAAGGCTTTGGAAGTGTTATTTTTTCAATAATCGGAACGAATAGGTTGCCGATAATGATAGCGTATGATACGCCCTCAGCCGAGGAACCGACGATTCTAAACAATGCTGTCATCAATCCGAGAACAACGCCGTAAAGAATCTGACCCTTTGCTGTGATAGGACTTGTTGTATAGTCCGTTGCCATAAAGAACGCACCGACGAGTAAACCGCCCGACATAGCCTGTGCTAGAAGATAGCCGGCACTGATCGAATCACCCTTAATTGCTCTGATTATTGCAATGAATACTACTGTAGAAAGAATATAGGATGCAGGAATTCTTATGGAAATAACCTTCCTGATGAGCAAATATCCGGCACCGATGAGAATAGCCAATGCAGAAATTTCTCCGATTGTTCCGCCGTGCATACCAAAGAATAATGATACTAAATCAAGCTCTGCACCGCTTTCAAGCTGGGCAAGTGGTGTTGCACCTGCAACAGCATCCGTAACCTCCTTGCCGCCGAGCATCATAAAGCATTCCTTGAGCTTTCCGCCCTTGAATAGCTCGCTTACTCCGGCATCGTAAACCTTGTATGTAGCAAAGTCGCTCATTCTTGAAGCGAAGGAAATAAGAAGAAAGCATCTTGCTGCAAGTGCAGGATTCATAAAGTTTTGACCAAGTCCGCCGAATAATAGCTTGACCACTACGATTGCAAAGCCGCTTCCTAAAATAGGAATGTACCATGGAACGCTTGCAGGTAGGTTGATTGCCAAAATTAATCCGGTAACTAAAGCTGAATTGTCAAAAATGGTAATTGTTCTTTTTGTGACTAATTCAAATAAAAGCTCAAATAGTACACTTGATACAACGCAAAGAAGCGTAACAAGTATTGCCGGAAGCCCGAATCTGTAAAATCCAAATAGTAGGATAGGAATAGTTGCTATCGCAACATCCCTCATTATTGATTTTGTTGAGTTATCTGCCCTCAAATGAGGAGCTATTGAAATATTATACATTTATTACTCCTCCTTTGGCCGCCTTTTCGTCAAGTACCTTTTTAATTTCGGCTTTTCCAATCTTAAACATATGAGTAAGCGGAATTTTTGCCGGACATATGTACGAACAGCATCCGCAGTTGACACATTCCATACCGCCTAAATCCTCAAACCTTTCGTAATTTCCGTGAATAATTTCCTGTCCGAGCATCTGCGGAACAAGATTTGCCGGACAAACGCTTACGCACTTTCCGCAACGAATACAATTTGATTCCTTAATGCTTGCAACATCATCAACCGTAAATGCAAGAATAGAAGAAGATGTTTTTTCAACAGGAATGTCGAGAGTGCCGAGAGCAGTGCCCGTCATCGGACCTCCGCTGATTATCTTGCACGCATCCTCCTTGAGTCCTCCGCAGCCCTCGATAACACTTCTGTGGCTCATTCCGAGCGGAACCTTGAAGTTGTTGCATTGGTTGACTCCGTCTCCCGAAATCGTCATATATCTGTGAAGTAGCGGCATATTCTCGAATAATGCATTGTATATGGCATAACAGGTTGATGTATTGAAAACCAAACACCTTGCGTCCGCAGGAAGCATTTTTGAGTTTATCTTTCTTCCTGTGATAGCGTAGATTAGGCTTCTTTCACCGCCCTGTGGATATTTTGTCTTTAGTGAGCATATATCCATTTTGTCGTCATCCTGAATGAATCCCTTGATGACCTTGATGCTGTCTGCCTTGTTGTCCTCAATACCGAAAATAGCCCTTGCATTAGGGAATAGCCTGAGAATCATCCTAACCGCCTTGACTATCTGTTCACCCTTTTCAAGCATAACTCGGTAGTCAACCGTGAGATAGGGCTCACATTCACAGCCGTTTATGATGATTGTGTCTATTTCCTTCGCGTTTTTCGGCATAAGCTTAACATGAGTAGGAAATCCTGCACCGCCAAGTCCGACAATTCCGGCATCCTTGATTTTTTTAATGATTTCTTCGTTTGTGAGATTGCTTGCATCTGTTTTTACTCCGAGACCTTCAACCTCATCGTTTTCGAAATCATTCTCGATAACAATAGAAAGCCTTTTTTCGCCGTTTTCGCATAATCTGTTTTCTATAGCCTTAACAACACCGGAAACACTTGAGTGAATAGGTACACTGATAAAGCCGTCAGCTTCTGCAATCTTCTGTCCCTTTAGTACTCGGTCGCCCTTCGCTACTGTTGGTACGCTTGGATTACCGATGTGCTGGGATAGAGGATAGACTAATTCGCTGTCGGCTTTGATTGTTGTAATAGGGAAATTCTTCGAAAGCTCCTTGCCCTCGAAAAGATGAAGCCCTGTTTTCAACGCCTTCTTCTTTTTCATTAAATTACATCCTCTCTCTCGCAATATAATGCAATATATAATGTCTGTCTCTTATACACATCTCCGAGCCCACGAGACGTAGAGG
>CAMFPZ010000045.1 GCA_945979635.1 uncultured Eubacterium sp. | reverse complement strand
ATTGAAGTCTGCCGGAAGCAAGAGTAAAATTTCCGCCTCTTTCGGTAAATTCCTTTATTGCGTCATAATTTCTTCTCGGTAAACGCCTAATCTTATTATTCAGCGTTCCGTCAACATCCGACACAACAAGCCAATTTTCAAAGGTCTTTTCCATTTATTCTCCGTATTTATTATTTAGATAATTCAAAAAGGATTTGAAATAATCGGGCAATTCACTTTCGAATTCCAAATATTCATCTGTCACAGGATGAACAAAGCCAATATGCTTTGCATGAAGGCATTGCCCTTCCAAGCGAGTTATTACCTTCTTCGGGCCGTATACAGGATCACCCGCAACGGGATGTCCGATATAGGCACAATGAACTCTTATTTGATGAGTTCTGCCGGTTTCTAGAATACAACGAAGATGAGTGAACTCACCATATCGCTTTATTACCTCAAAATGGGTTATTGCTTTTTTCGAATTCCTCGGAGTGACAGCCATTTTCTTTCTGTCCCTTTCGTCCCTTCCGATAGGCTGACAAACAGTAAAGCTATCCTCATTTATATTTCCGTAAACAACTGTTTCGTATGCTCTGGAAAAGCTATGCTCCTTTATCTGCTCGGCAAGTCCTATATGAGCCTTATCGCTCTTTGCAACGATGAGCAATCCGGAGGTATCCTTATCTATCCTATGTACAATACCCGGTCGAATTATGCCGTTTATACCCGACAGGCTATCTCCGCAATGATAAAGCAAGGCATTAACGAGAGTTCCGTCAGGATTTCCGTTTGCAGGGTGAACAACCATTCCCTTTGGCTTGTTCACAACAAGCAAATCATCATCCTCATATACTATATCCAAGGGTATATTTTGGGCAACTGCCTCGAGCGGCCTTGCATCAGGAACAAAAACCTCGATATTATCACCGATTTTAGTCTTATAATTCTTCGCAGCAGAGCCGGAATTAACCGTTACATTTCCGTCGTCAATCAGCCTTTGAACAGCACTGCGTGTAAATCCGTCAAGCAAATCACATAGCAATCGGTCGAGTCGGACAGAATTCTGCTCGCAGACAAAATTAAAGGTTTCAGGCATCAGGGCTCTCCTTTACTTTTTTCGAATCCTTAATAATATCAACAATCATATAAGCCACAAGAGAAACTGCTCCGCAGGTCACGGCACAATCGGCGATATTAAAAACAGCAAAGTCCACAAAAATCGGTTCAATAAAGTCAACTACATAACCATACGCAATTCTATCCACTAAATTTCCAATTCCGCCCGCTGCAATAACTCCGAGGCTCCAATAAAGCCACAGGCTCTTGCAACGATTTGAGAACATATAATAAAGAACACAAACGCAGGCAACAATTGTCACTGCAATAAAAATCCATCTTGCACCGCTGAGCATAGAAAATGCCATACCCGTATTCTCGGCATATCTAAATTGAACAATGCCGGGAATGAAGCTTACGATACTTGAATCCATTAATTCCTTTTCGGCAAAATATTTAGTTAGCCTATCGAACAACACGATAAGCACAATCATAATCATACAGGAAATATGCTTTTTTGTATGCTTCATTATAGTCCCTCAACACGCAAAGCTATGGGGTAATGCCCATAGCCCTGCAAATAAAATCAAATTAAAGCTGCTTCATAATTTCGGCACAGCAAGCACATAGAGTAGGATGCTCGACATCGCTTCCGACAGTATCAGAGAATTTCCAGCAACGCTCACATTTTTCGCCGTCTGCCTTTGAGACAGTAATGGAAAGTCCCTGTACATCGCCCTTGAATTCACCCTCACCCTGTGCAAGTTCAACAGCAGATGTAATGAAGATTTCAGGAAGAGCATCAACTTCACTATTCAAAAATTCTGCAACCTCTCCATCGGCAAAAAGTGTTATCTTTGCTTCCAGCGGCTTACCGATAATCTTTTCATTACGAGCAAGCTCGAGTGCCTTTTGAACATCGGTTCTAACCTCGTGAATTCTATCCCACTTTGCAATAAACTCCGTATCTGCGTCGATATAGTCAGCATTTGGAATTTCATTAAAGAGCGGTGATTCAGGATTTCTTGAGCTATCGTGCTTCATTTCTCTCCAAATTTCGTCACAGGTAAAAGCAAGAATAGGAGTAAGAACAAGGCAGAGTGCATCAAGAACCTTATAAAGAACTGTTTGTGCTGCACGCCTGCTCTTTGAGTTTGGAGCAGAGGTATAAAGTCTATCCTTCAATACATCAAAGTAGAAATTAGACATATCAACGACACAGAAATTATGCAAAGCATGAGCTGTTGTATGATATTCATATTCATCATAGCCCTTGCGAGCCATCTCTAAAACACCATCAAGCTTCATAAGAGCATACTTATCAAGCTCTTCAAGCTCGTCGTTAGAAACCATATCCTTATCGGGATCAAAGTCATAAAGGTTGCCAAGACAGTATCTGGCAGTATTTCTAATCTTACGATAGTTATCGGAAATCTGCTTTAGAATTTCGGGGCTGATACGAATATCTGCATGATAATCGGCAGAAGCAACCCAAAGACGGAGAATATCTGCACCATACTTGTCGATAACCTCCTGCGGAGCAATACCGTTGCCAAGTGACTTTGACATCTTTCTGCCCTCTCCGTCTACTGTCCAGCCGTGGGTAATAATCTGCTTATAAGGAGCAGTATTTCCGCCTGCAACAGAGGTAAGAAGTGAGGATTGGAACCAACCTCTATACTGGTCTGCACCCTCCAAATATACATCAGCAGGCCACTTAAGATATGGTCTGTTCTTGCAAACTGCCGCATGTGAGGAGCCGGAATCGAACCAAACATCCATAATGTCCTTCTCTTTTTCAAAGCCATTTGCTTTTCCGCAATGAGGGCATTCGAATCCTTCGGGGAGGAAATATTCAGCCTCGTGGGCATACCAAGCATCGCTTCCCTCCTCGCCGAAAATGTCAGAAATCTTTGCCATTACAGACTCATCAATAATTTCCTTGCCGCAATCCTTACAATACACAACAGGAATAGGAACACCCCATTTTCTCTGGCGTGAAATACACCAATCGGCACGCTCAACAACCATCGACTGAAGCCTATCCTTGCCCCATTCAGGATACCATTTTACATCCTCTGCGGCCTTTACTGCAGCTTCCTTAAACTCGTCAACCGAGCAGAACCACTGACTTGTTGCACGGAAGATAATAGGATTATGACATCTCCAACAATGAGGATATTGGTGCTTGATTTTCTTCAAAGCAAACAATGCACCGATTTCATCAAGATGCTGTGCAATAGGCTTATTAGCATCATCGGTTGAAAGACCGGCAAACTGTCCTGCCTCTTCGGTCAGGACACCCTTTTCGTCAACAGGAACAACAATAGGAATTTCCTTATATTTCTTACAAACAATAAAGTCATCAACACCATGTCCCGGTGCAGTATGAACACAGCCTGTACCGCTTTCGAGAGTTACATGGTCACCTACGATAACAAGCGAGGTTCTGTCAATAAACGGATGAGCAGTCTTCATATATTCAAGCTCATCGCCGCGAATGATACCAACAGTCTCATAATCTGTAATACCTGCGTCCTCCATAGCCTGTGGAGCAAGGTCGGTAGCCATTACATAGTATTCGCCATTTGCTTTTAGGAGGCTATATTCATAATTCGGGCCAACACAAATTGCAACATTTGCCGGAAGAGTCCAGGTTGTTGTTGTCCAGATGACAAAATAGGTCTTGTCAAGTTGTGCTCCCATAGCACTAAGCTTACCCATATCGTCTGTCACCTTGAACTTTACATAAATTGAGTGGCAAGGGTCCTCTCCATACTCAATTTCTGCTTCAGCAAGTGCAGTATTACAATCAGGGCACCAATATACAGGCTTCAAGCCCTTATAAATGTAGCCCTTTGATGCCATAGACGCAAACACCTTAATCTGCTCCTGCTCAAATTCCTTTTGAAGTGTGATATATGGCTTATCCCATTCTGCGATAATGCCCATACGCTTAAAGCTTTCTCTCTGCAAGTCAACATAGCCGAGAGCTGTTTCGCGGCAAATCTTTCGAAGCTCTAAATCGGAAATATTCGATTCAGCTGTAATTCCTGCCTTCTTTCTTGCAGCAAGCTCGGTAGGAAGGCCGTGAGTATCCCAGCCCGGAACAAACGGTGAATTAAACCCTGTCATATTCTTATATCTGACAATAAAATCTTTTAGAGTCTTATTCAGAGCATGGCCGATATGAATATCGCCGTTTGCATAGGGTGGGCCGTCGTGAAGCACAAAGAGAGGCTTGCCCTCATTAAGCTCCATAAGCCTTCTGTACTGGTCGTTTTCGTTCCATATCTTGAGGAACTCCGGCTCTCTTTGAGGGAGCGAAGCTCTCATAGGAAAGTCGGTTTTTGGTAAATTAAGTGTTTGATTGTAATCCATTAAACTGTACTCCTTATATGTTATGTAATAATCTAATCTAATTATTTCTTTTTCTTGAAAAAGCCTCTAAATCTCGGTTCATCATCCTCTTCGTCATCTTCCGGAGGAATAAGAGAAATAGTCTGGGTTTTATCGTTATGAACATCCTCTCGCTTTACATTAAAGTAGGATTCAAACGGCAAAGCCGCTTCATCGTCAAAGAGTGAGCCCTGCTCCTCTATATCGGAATCGTCAACTATTTCGTTCACTGTTCTTGAGCCGGATGAAGGAGTAAATGTGTTCTGCGAAAAGGCTTCAACAGCCGCCATTGGATCGGAGAATTCGTCATCCTCATCATCCTCTTCTTCATCTTCTTCATCATCAAGCTTAATTATTGCCGGCTCGATAACAAGAGGCTCTTGCTCGGCATTTTCTTCTTCGTCCTCGTCGGACTCTTCAGGCTCTTGCTCAAACACAGCCTCATCAGCAACACTATCGTTTGCCTCCTGCACTTCCTCAACAAGCTCGATTTCTTGCTCATCCTCCTGAATAACAACATTCTCCGGAATGAAATTTGAAACCTCTTCAATCTCTTCTACCAAGCCGGAAACATCCTCGCAAACGCTATCGAGCTCCTTTTGAGCCTCTTGGGTTGCATCATCACTTGTTTCGAGATTTGCACTATTAAGGGCTTCAAGCTCCTCGCTATACAATGCCTTAATTTTTTCTATAAATAATTTTGCGTCATTCTTTATTGTATTAGTCAAAATCTCGTAGGCTTCCTTTTCTGCCTTCGATTTTGAAATCAAATCATCGGAAATCTGCTTTGCTTGGTCGAGAATATCCTGTGCTACGATTTTTGCTGAATTTATAGCTTCATTAGCCTTATTCTGTGCATCCGCAATAATATCGTTTGCTTCATTAGTTTTATCATTAATGAGCTTTGAGGTATAGCTTCTTGCATTAGAAACAATTTTGTCAGCCTCGGCATTCGCCTCCGACAGAGTCTTTTCTGCCTCCTCCTGACTTCTTGTGATAAGAGCAGAAGCAGTTTCACTGGATTCCTTCTTTATTTTTTCAGCCATTTTTTCGGCAGTCACGAGTGCTGTCTTAATTGCATTTTCCTCGCTACGATATTCCTCAATCTTTGTTGCCAAAACCTCAAGCTTATGATAAAGCTCTTCACTCTCCTTTTGGTAAGCATCAATAGTGTCGGCAGCTTGGGCAATTACCGAATCAACCTCATTTGCATCATAACCATTTGGATTTATTGCAAAATCCAATTTCTTAAGCTCCTTTGAACTAATCATATTCTCCGTCCTCCATTTCAGTTATTGAACATTCCGTTACTTTCCAATTCATCAATAAGGTCACCCATAACATCAACATTGTATGGAGTGATGATATATGTTGAATTTGCAACACGCTTAATTTGTCCGTTATTTGCATAAGCAACACCCGAAAGAAAATCCAAAAATCTTCTGGCAACATCACGGCTTGCACTTTCGAGATTCAAAACAACTGTTCTTCTTGCATTAAGATTGTCGGCAATAGCAGCAGCTTCCTCAAAGCCCTCGGGCTTTACCAACACAACCTGCAGCTGAGCCGTGGTATGGATATTTACTACCTTATCATTTTTCTGGCGGCGAGTAGAAAAATCCGTCTTTTCCTCTCTCTCGATAATAGGAGCGGCTTCAGCCTCTCTGCGATGCTTACGAGGCGGCTTCAAGCCGTCATTAGAATTATCGTAAAACTCATCAAAATCGTCGGCATCCTCGGTCATAATGTCCTTAATCTTATCTAAAAATCCCATCTTTTCATACCTCTCTTAATTATACATATTTTCTGGCTCCGAAAATCGCAGAGCCTACTCTTACTATATTAGAGCCTTCCATAATGGCCGCCTCATAATCCGAGCTCATACCCATCGACAAAATGTTCATATTAACTCGGTCGTAATTCTTTTCCTTTATCATAAGGAACTTTTCGTGCATTCTTGCAAAATATCCTCTCGCCTCATTCTGCGAGCAAATCGGAGGAATAGTCATAAGTCCTTGAATATTCACATTTTCAAGCTCGGCAATTTGCAAAAGTAATTCCTCAAGAGAATTAATATCACAGCCGCTCTTTGAATCCTCGTTTCCGATATTAACCTCAACCAATATATTTGCAACAGCTCCAACCTTGCCGAAGCCTTTGTCTATTTCCCTTGCCAGCTTTATGCTGTCAACGGATTCTATCATATCAACCTTGCCGGCAATGTACTTAACCTTATTGGTTTGAAGATGGCCGATAATGTGCTTTTCGACGCCGTCGAGATGGAGAGTATCGAGCTTTGAGCAATACTCCTGTACTCTGTTTTCGCCAATTAAATTCGCACCGTCATCCAAAACAGGATTAATGTACTCGCTCTCAACAGTTTTGGTTACGCACATCAGACGAACATCATCGACATTTCGTCCTGCCTTAACGGCAGTTTCGGCAACATCGTCTTTTATTCTTCTGTAATTTTCGAGAGTGGATTTCACTCGGCTCTCATCAAGTATAAACCTTTCCATCCTCCAAATCCTTTCCTTGCGTAATTATCTTGTCATAAAGATGAATAAGCTCTTCCTTAGACGAATCATATTCGGCTAAAACATAATCATTTTCACTATATAT
>CAMFPZ010000044.1 GCA_945979635.1 uncultured Eubacterium sp. | reverse complement strand
TTCCCCTTGAGGGGAAGGTGGCACGGCACCGCCGTGACGGATGAGGTGTAAAGAGTTGCGTAATGTTAATAATTTTCATTTATCCCCTCAGTCACTGCGTGACAGCTCCCCTTACAACAAGGGGAGCCTTTAAGTGTTTGCATTAAAATGCAGAGTTGTCCACCGGACACCCGCACCCTTGCAACAAGGGAAACCTATAATAAAGCCTTCCCCTCAAGGGGAAGGCTTATTAATTCTGCAATATGAATTTATAGTTTCTATTTCCTCAGCTATATTTTTTACAGTTTTAAATTTTTGTCTATTATTTTATTGCCTAATAATCAACATAATGATATAATATTGTCGGAGATTTACATATTAATATATAGTTCAATCTTGGAGGGTCGATTATGAAAAAGACCAAAAAAATGTTTTCATTATTGCTGGCAATGATTATTTTGGTAACATCAACATGCTTTGCTTTTTTCGCATATGCTGTTGCTGATTTCTCAAAGGATTTCGATTTGCAGGTTTACTATTACAACAGTAATAATGAATTTGTCGAAGTAACAGAACAGCTTCAGGTTATGGAGCAGTACGATATTCAGCTCTATGCCTGTTTGGTTTATTCCGATGGTACTGTATGGGACACAACAACATCCGGAATGCCAATAGGCTTGGAGGGTTATACTGTCGATTGGACTTCCGATGCGAGATACCTTGCGTTTTGTGAGAATAATGACGGAAAGATTCATGGCTATGATGCGACCAAGGGTGAGGCTATCCGAAATTGGATAAAAAATGAAGTTGGAACAATCCCTGTTGTTGGCGAATCCCTAGCTTCGGCTATATTAAACGCTCTCGAAAACGGTGCTTACGATATTGACGATTTAGATACCGAGGATGTAACGAAAATATTGAACGGTATTCTAACGACTATAGGACTCGAGCAGTATTCAGACCAGCTCACTGCTTCATTGAAGGAATACCTTGATAAGTATGATGTTGGTATAACCGCAACCCTTAAGGATGCCGAGGGTAATTCAGTCGATTCCGATACAGTTCGAGTTTTGGTTCTTAAGAGCGATGCACTTTTATCCGATGTTATACCAAATGCTGCATTTATTAAGAATTATGATGACATACCGCGTAAGGTTGCAGTCGGATATGAAATGGATTTTGAGGGAATTATTACTCCCGTTCGTACCCACTATACCCCTACTTGGACGGTAACAGGACAGTATGGTGTTCTCGGAAGCGAGCTTGCAACTGTGGATGAAAACGGACACTTTACAGCTCTTAAAGAGGGAACTGTTCAAATTAAGGTTTCGCCCGATGTCGAGGGTATGACACAAAAGCTAACAGATGCCTTTAACGCTCTTGCTGCTGCGGGTGAGCTTGTTGATAACGAGGCAATAGCAAAGGCTATCTTACTTATTCTCGGTATTCAGTCGGGAACTGATGATTATAATACACTTTTGACTATTATTAATGCCGTTTTGAACAGTGGTGTGGATATAAACGGAGTTATCGAGTTCGGTCAGGATAATCTGACACCTCTTGTAAACTTCATTCTTTATGTAATTTATCAGGATTCGGTTACTATCGAAATTGTTTCTCCCGGTGCAATTCCTATCGAATCCTTCGAGGTTGAGGGCACGACAGATATTACCGAGGGCGAGGTATCTGATTTTTCAATCGTGAATGTAATGCCAAAGGGTGCCGTTGCTCATGATTATAATGTTTCTATCGAAAACGAGGAATATGCTGTTCAAACTGAAAAGAACGGCTTATCAGTTCTGGGTATTGACGGCTCAACATGGAATAATAACTTTGTAACTCCCAATAAAACTAATTTGGTTGTTTCTATGGAGGGCTTGACGGTTAAGACCGAGCTGAAAATATACGGTAAGAGCAACAAAAAGATTGTATATATCAAGATTGGATGCGACGAATACTTGCCGGTTGATGAGCTTACTCCCGTAAATCCAACGACCTATCCAAAACGACTTACGGCTAATCTTTCTTATGGATGGCTTAATGAGGACGGAACATATAATCTGGCAACTGCCGAACAGCCTGCATATACGCCCGACGGATTTTGTTATGTTACGGCAGATGGTATTTTATGTGCATCGGGATGTACTGTGAATCAGCTTGTTGTACTTGAAGATGGCGGAGCCGTTGCAACAAAACAGATTATGTCGGGTATTCAAACAACCGGCGTTAGCTTTACAAAAAAGCACTTTTGGCTCAAGGTTGACAGCGGTACTATTTCGACCGGTATTAGAGGCAGTGTTTGCGAAATGTATGCAGATATTTTGCCTGCTGACGCTTCATTCAACGAGTTGACCTTTACGAGTGATGATACGGAAAGCGTAATTCTTTCTCCGACTCCTCTTACAACCTCGCAATATACTAATGCTGCACTAACTAAGGAACGCAGGCTCAAGCACGCAAGTGCAACTGTAACCTGTGATGAAAACGGCAGGGCTACTGTTTATGCATATGCTATTGGAAATACCTCCTGCTTTGCAAATGTTAAGGTAACAACCCAAACAGGGGGCTTCGAGGATTATGCAACCGTTGCTTTTGCAAATATTTCAGTATTAGATGTTACTATTACTTCACAGGAGGATGAGTTATATCTCCAAGAGGATGGCTCTTACCTTATTACGGCCGGTGATGTGGTAAACTTTAGTGCACTTGTTTATCTTTCTCAAACAGGCTCTTGGAAGGACCAGGGCTTTGAGGATGTTGAATGGAGTGTATCGGATGAAAGTATTGGTACTATCACTGATGCCGGTATCTTCAAGGGTATTGAGGTTGGATATGTAGATGTTATCGCAACATCCGTATTTGGCGAAATAACCGATACAGTTTCTGTTCGAGTGTTGCCTAATTACACGGAACTAAGAAAGACTATTGCCGAGTGTGATTACGAAAATCTCGACCCTTATGACTGGTCTGTTGCAAGCTGGGATGTCTTTGATACTCTGTATCAGGAAGCAGTAAACAAAATCGCAGGCAATCTCTTTAATTCGCAGCAAGAGGTTGACGAGCTTACTGTTGAGCTCCGAGATGCATTCAATAGTCTCGTAAGATATATGCCGCTTGAAGCACTCGAAATATACTGTGCCGATGATGCCGATGGTAACGGCTTTGCAACAATTTCTGTATCTGCATTATCTAACTACACGAATTATTCCACAACTATCGTTCCGACAGTTTATCCGCTTGAGGCAGAGGATTATGAGGTTATATTTACTTCCTCTGATACCTCGAAAATTGTAGTCGACAGTCAGGGTGTGTGCAAGCCTGTTTCATCCTCGGATGCAGGTTGGGCAAAAATAACTGTCAGTGTAACAGACCCTAAAAACTATAATGTTTTCACACAGGATTTATATGTTGCCTTTGCGAAATATCAGGTTACAGGAGTTTCTGTATCTCCTAATTTAATTAATTTTGTCGGAATTGGCGAATATGCAGAAACATCGAGTGTAACAATTAATCCGAAATATAATACAACTTCTTCATTGACATCTGCGTCTATTAAGTACGGATTCTTTGTTTCAAGTAACGATGATGTCGCATCTGTTGATGAAAACGGAACAGTTGTTCCGGTTGGAATAGGAAGCTGTGAAATCACATTTTATTCCTACGACGGCGGCTATACTGCTGTTACCACAGTAACTGTAACAACGAACAAAAAGGCCCTTGAGGCAGCTATAACAACCGCTAACAGTCTTGTTGAGGAATTTTATACTGAGGACTCTTATCTCGTAGTACAAGAGGCTTTAGCTTCAGCAAGAGAGGTATACAACAATCCTGATTCAACCCAAGAAGAAATTAATTCCGCAGCCGACCTTTTGAACGATGCACTTTCGAGGCTGGAAAAGAATCCTTATGCAAATGTATATTTGTCTGCAGGTGAAGGCGGTAGCGTATTATATGAGGGTGTTAGTTATACAGGAGAGAACAATTCTGTTCGAGTACTGATTGAAAACGGGCTTTCTGTTCAGGCTGTTTCAGCTGACGGATATCATTTTGTAAAATGGGTTGATATCAACGGAAATACAATTTCTACGAATGAAATTGAAACCTTCTCGATAGATTATTCGGCATATTTCCGTGCTGTGTTTGAAAAGGTAAATGCTGTTCAGGGTGTAAAAATCTTTGTTGAATCGCAGGATGTGGATTTTTATACAAAGGATGTCGGAACTCTTCAAACATACACCAGCCAATCTGTTAATATTTCATATTCAGTTACTCCGTCCAATGCGAATTTCTTTACCTCTGAATATATTTATTCAGGCACAGATTTGAAATTAAACGGAACAAAGGTTTCACCATCCTCGAATAATGCCTGCTATGGCGTTGTTTCGATTGTTGTTACCAACACCATAACAGGTGAGAGCCTTACGGATAGCGTATATATAGCGTTCTCAAAGCATCCTGTCGGATCTGTTACAGCAAGTAGTAATGCCTTGTATTTCAATGGTATTATGGCAGAATCACAACAGATTTATATAACATATAATTCCTCGGATTCATCATCAGCTTCGCTGAAAAAGGGTATGTTCTTGTCCGCAAATCCAAATATTGCCGAAGTAAATTCAGATGGCGTTGTAATTCCGAAATCAATTGGTTATACAGTTGTTGAATTTGTTTCTTATGATGGTGGTCACAGAGCATATGTAGATATAAAGGTTTATGCCGACAAATCCGTTCTTTTGAATTTAATTTCTAATGCAACGAATAAGGATGAAAAGAATTATACTCCGGAGAGCTATACTTCTATGCTTGAAAGATTAAGCGAAGCAAGGACAGTTTATGATACCGAATTTGCTTCTCAAGAGGATGTCAACAGTGCCGCATTTGCTTTGGAGGAGTCTATAAACAGCCTTGTTAAGCAGGATATGGCTGATATTAGTATAAGTGTAGAAGGCTTTGGCGAGGTGCTTATCGGAGAGCAATCTACTCGTGATAATGCAACCTTTTCGATTAAAAACGGCGAAACTGCAACCCTGTCCGCTCATGCTGATGAGGATAATGAGTTTATAGGCTGGTATACTACGGATGGCGGACTCATTTCACAGGATGAGGACTACACCTTTGCTGTTGACGGATACATCGAAATTATTGCAAGATTTGCTCCGATAACTTATGTTGAAAATGTTGAATTGACTATTGACGGCGAAAGCGTCTCAAATAAGCGTGTAAGCGTCGGCACAATAGCAAATTATACCAAGTATTCGGTACAAATCGGTTATTTACTTAATCCAAGTAATCCAAGTCATTATTATGTAAGATATTTCTTGGGAACTGATTGCAAGAATTTGACTCTTGATGGCACAACCGTAAAGCCTACTGAAAATAATCCGGCTTATGGTACTGTTTATGTAAGTGTTACCGATTTAGTGACTAATGAGGTATTTATTGATAGTGCTACTATTTCATTCTCAAGGTATTATGTAACCGGAGTATCGCCTGATAAAAGTGTCGTAACTTTCAATGGGGTTGATTATACAAACCAAAATGTAAATATTTCATTTTCTTCTTCATCTGCAATTTATGATGCATCAGTCAAAAGCGGATATGCAATTGTTGAAAATGAGGAGATTGTCAGTGCACTTGTCGTAAATTCTGATAACGGCAGCTATGTGTCGTTGTCACCATTGAAAATAGGTTCTACTAATGTAACCTTTGTTTCATATGATTATGCTCATACCTGCACGTTTAGTGTAAAGGTATATGCTGATAAATCAGCACTTCTTGAGGCACTCAATATTGCTAATTCATTAAATAGCGAGGACTATACCCCTGAAACCTTTGCATCGCTTGCACCTGTTGTTGAGTATGCTACTCAGGTATATAATACCGAATATGCCGCACAGGATGAGGTTGACCTTGCTACATCCTCAATCAATGAGGTTATGTCATCTCTCATTATGCGAGATTTAATTACTATCTCTGCTGTTAATGGCGATAATGGAAGAGTTACTATTAACTCGCAGGATATTAGCCAAATTAAAGTTATACGCGGTGAAAAAATAACGCTATGTGCTATTGCTGACGATGACTATTTGTTCGAGGGTTGGTATCTTAACGGAAACAGAATAGATGCACCGGCAGAGTATACATTTAATGCAGAAAATGCAACCTCACTCATAGCAAAATTTGTACCAACACCTTATATTTCCAAGGTTGTAATAACCTATGATAACGAGGAAACGGATTTTGCAAAGGTTGGAGTGTCAACTGTCGGAAGATATACTAATTACAGTGCTTCATTTGGTGTAAAGGTATATCCCGAAAATGCAGATTATACTGTTATCGGATATTCTATAGGTTCAGTAAATAATAACCTGAGCTTAAGCGGAAATACCGTTAAGCCTGCATCAAATAATCCTGCATATGGTGAAATAGTTGTTAGCGTTCGCGATAATTATTCAGGAAAAATATATACCGACGAAATCTATCCTTCGTTTGCAAAGTACGAGGTTCACGGTGTTAGCGTCAGCCCCGCAAGTATAACCTTCGATAATCCTTCTTCCGGTTCTGTTAGTATTACACCATCGTATAAGGGAGCAACGTCTATCACCACTCCTAATATAAAAGCCGGCTTCTTTGTCAGCACAAATGAAAATGTTGCAACGGTAAATAGAGAAACAGGTGTTGTCACTCCAACAGGAAAGGGAAGCTGTGATATTATCTTTTATGCTTATGACGGCGGATATTCGGCTGTAACAAGTGTTACTGTCAATGGACTTGATGCAATAATCGGTAGAGTAGTTGTTATGGATTCTCCTGACAGTGATTATGGTACAATTCCTGTTCAAGGGGCGGTAGTTAAGCTTGGCACATCATCTGTTACTACTGATGAAAATGGTGACTTCAGACTTACAGTAAGCGATAACTCAGCTTCAACGCTTACCATATCCTATAAGTACGGTGTAACCAGAAATATTGATATTTCGAATTCTGCCGCAAATGTAGGAACTATTGCGATTATTGCCTGCGATGCAGTGAATGATGGGTGTATAAATGCAAAGGATTATGTCTATTTTGCAAGAAACGGTGCGGGTGATGAAATGCTCGATATTGTAAATCGCTTCTATTCATCGAGAAAATATACATCCGATTTTTACAATAACTAATTTTCTATATTAAAGAAAACTGCGAGCCGAACGGCTCGCAGTTTTTATAATCCCATAGAA
>CAMFPZ010000043.1 GCA_945979635.1 uncultured Eubacterium sp. | reverse complement strand
GAGATTCCTCTACGTCTCGTGGGCTCGGAGATGTGTATAAGAGACAGTAAGAGCGTTTCAAATCCTTATTATTATAGGGTAGTAACCGAGGCATGCAGAAATATAGGAAATAAGGCTTATGCGGATTATTTCATCAATGAATTGAAGGCATCGTACACATTTGGAAGCGGCTTTGATTATTGGGGCTTTTCCTGTGATAATACAGCGATGTTTCTCGCAGCTCTTTCTGCGTATAAGGAGGATTATTCCGAATATATTGCCGATGCAAAGGCTGTTATAGAAAAGCACACAACATCATCAGGCTGCTTTTATAGTGAGGTATATACAGATGTTTCGCCTGATTCAACCGCCTGTGCAATGCTTGCGTTTGCTTCACTCGGCGAGCACAAAAAGGCAAGAGTGCTTTATGATTGTCTTATGAACGGATTTGAAAGCTCTAATAATAACGGAGTGATTATGGCTTGGGGAGCCGAAAGTGCCTATACGACCAAGGAAGCTCTTTTGGCACTTAGCTATTTTGAACCTGAATTGGCACTTGATGATGAATTTGTGTTGACTCCGGGTGAACCGACTGACCCGAGGCCGTCATCGACTACAGAAAAAACGGAGCCTGACAATGTGCAAAAATCTCCTCAAACAGGAGCAGGCGTTGCATCCGGCGTTGCTTCAATCGGAGCAGGTATGGCAATTTTGATTGCTTCGAGAAGAAAAAAGAACTAAAAAGAATAAAATAACTAATGCTCACTTTTGTGATTGAAAATGATAATTCGGTCAAAAGTGAGCATTTTTCTTTTTGCTTTATTGTATATTGCACAACAAAAATCGGTGATTTTATGTACAAATGACGATATTTGTAATTGGATATTGACCGAATTTGACCGAATTGATATAATTGAGACATAAAGGAAGTGAGAATATGCTTACACAGGACAGAAGAGAGCAAATACTAAATTTCATATTGGAAAACGGTTCGGCAGGCGTTCAGGAATTGAGCGAAAAATTCGATACCTCCGAAAGTACAATCAGGCGTGATTTAGTAGTTCTTTCAAAATTGGGTAAGATAAATAAGGTTCATGGCGGAGCAACTGTTTTGCCGCAGGAATTTATAAAAATTGAGGACGATGTTGAAGAAAAATTTCTAAAAAATATCGACGAAAAGCTGCTTATTGCAAAGTATGCAGCCGCACAGATAAATGATGATGATTTTGTGTTCATCGACGCAGGAACGAGTACATATCTTATGATAGAATTTCTAAGGGAATCCAAGGCTACATTTGTAACAAACGGAATGTCCCACGGAAAGCAGCTTGCCCAAAACGGCTGTAAGGTATTTATTCTCGGCGGTGAGGTTAAGGATAAAACAGATGCGATTATCGGATTGGTTGCCGCGACGAATTTGCAAAAATACAATTTTTCAAAGGCGTTTATCGGAACAAATGGTATTAGCGAAAAGCAGGGCTTTACCACTCCGGACACTGATGAGGCGATGCTAAAGGCAGTTGCGATTGAACGAAGCTTCGTAAGCTATGTATTAGCAGACCACACGAAGTTTGGAAAGGTTTCGGCCGTAACCTTTGCTTCAATCGACTCGGCATGTATAGTATGCGACAGATGTGACGATGATAATATAAAGGCTAGGGCAGTTGTTAAGGAATTAGTTTAAAATAAAATCGAATTGAAGGTGAAAATATGGTATATACTGTTACATTGAACCCTGCACTGGATTATGTAATGAAGGTCGGCTCGCTTCGATACGATGACATAAATCGTTCGGACAGTGAGGAAATATACTACGGCGGAAAGGGGATAAATGTTTCCGTAATACTGACCAGACTCGGCGTTGAAAATAAGGCACTCGGCTTTGTAGCCGGCTTCACAGGTGAAAAGCTGGACAAAATGCTGAAAAATGACGGAATTGATTGCGATTTCAATTATCTAAAAAAGGGATATACCCGAATTAATGTAAAAATCAAGGCTCAAACGGAGATTGATGTAAATGCACAGGGGCCTGATATAGACGATGACGATATTTCAAAGCTTCTTAATAAGCTCGACGCGATAAAGGAAAATGATTTTCTTGTTCTTGCCGGTTCAATTCCCGGCACTCTCCCGAACGATATTTATGAGAGAATATTATCAAAGCTTGAGGGAAGGGGAATAAATTTCGTTGTTGATGCAACGGGTGATTTGCTTAAAAATGTTTTGAAATTTAAACCGTTTTTGATAAAGCCTAATCATCACGAGCTCGGAGATTTGTTTGGAGTGGAATTGAATAGCGAGGAGGATATTGTTTTTTATGCAAAACAGCTTCAGGATATGGGTGCAAGGAATGTGCTTGTTTCTCGAGCAAAGGATGGTGCAACCCTCATTGACGAAAATTCCCGAGTGACGACCTTTCCGAATGTTGAGGGCAAGGTTGTGAATTCGGTTGGCTGTGGAGACAGTATGGTAGGTGGCTTTATTGCAGGCTACCTTGAAAAAGGTAATTACGCTCATGCACTTAAGCTCGGTGCGGCTTGTGGAAATGCAACAGCATTTTCTGAGGGGCTTGCCGGTGCTCAGGAAATTAAGAGCGTGTTTGATATTATGTAAAAAATTATTCCATAAAATGGAGGTAATGCTATGAGAATAATTGATTTATTGAATCCGAAGGCAATTGAAATCAATGCTTCGGTACAAACAAAAATGGAAGCTATTGACAAGATGGTGTCGCTCCACGAGGATGCGGGGAATTTATATGATTCTGCCGCTTATAAGGAGGCAATTTTGGCTCGTGAGAAGCTGGGCTCAACCGCTATCGGTGAGGGAATAGCAGTTCCTCACGCAAAGAGCGATAGCGTAAAAACCCCTTCATTGAGTGCAATAACTCTTTGCGAAGGTGTTGATTACGAGGCTCCCGACGGAAGAAAATCGGATATTCTGTTTATGATTGCGGCAACACCCGACGGCGATTTGCATTTGGAAATTCTTTCGCGTCTTATGGTTATGCTTATGGAGTCCGATTTTTGCGAGGCTCTTCGTAATGCAAAAACCATTGATGAATTTCTTTGTGTAATTGACAAAAAGGAAAAAGAAAAATATCCCGAAATAAAGCAGGAGGAGACTCCGAAAAATGAAAGCTACAAGATTCTTGCCGTAACGGCTTGCCCAACAGGTATTGCTCATACCTATATGGCTGCCGAGGCACTCGAAAAGACTGCAAAAAAAATGGGATATTCTCTTAAGGCGGAAACAAACGGCTCAGGAGGAGCAAAGAATGTTCTTACAAGAACAGAAATAGCCGAATGCGATGGCATTATTATTGCCGCTGATAAGAATGTAGAAATGGCTCGCTTCGACGGAAAGCCTGTAATAAAAACCTCTGTTTCAAATGGTATCAATAAGCCGGAGGAGCTTATAAACAGAATCATTGACGGCAAGGCTCCTATATATCACGAGCAGGGCGGTGCTTCTGCTTCATCCGATGATCTCGAAAAGGAAAGCTTTGGCCATAAGGTGTATAAGCACCTTATGAATGGTGTATCTCATATGCTTCCATTCGTAGTCGGCGGTGGTGTTCTTATTGCACTCGGCTTCCTCATAGATACCCTTCTCGGAAATGCAGTTATGCCCGACGGCTCAGCTAATGGTGCATTTGGATTTACAAGCTTCGCTGCTTCTGTTCCTTTCTGGATAGGTAAGATTGCTTTCGGCTTTATGCTTCCCATACTTTCGGGATATATTGCTCAATCTATTGCAGACAGACCGGGTTTGCTTCCGGGTATGCTTGGCGGTATGATTGCAGCAAACGGCTACACCTTCGCTTCAATGTTCGAAAATCAAAATATGGTTGGCGATGGCTCTGCTGTTTCGGGCTTTTTGGGAGCATTGTTCGCGGGCTTTGCCGCAGGCTTAATCGTAAACGGACTAAAAAAGGTATTTGCTTGGTTGCCAAAGGCAATGGATGGTATCAAGCCTGTATTCCTTTATCCGCTTTTTGGCACAATTCTTGTTGGTGCCTTGATGTGTTTGCTTAATCCTATAATAGGAACAGTAAATACTGCAGTATCTAATATGCTCTCATCACTCGGAGCAACAAGCCAGATTCTTCTTTCAATCGTTTTGGCGGCTATGATGGCAACCGATATGGGAGGTCCGTTCAACAAGGCTGCTTATGTATTCGGAACTGCGGCTATTGCCGATGGTAATACATGGATTATGGCGGCTGTTATGATTGGCGGTATGGTTCCTCCTATTGCTATTGCTCTTTCAACTTCCTTTGCAAAGAGAAAGTGGACTGATGAGGAAATAAAGAACGGCCCTGTGAACTATCTTATGGGACTATGCTTCATAACCGAGGGTGCAATTCCTTACGCTGCTGCTGACCCGCTTCGTGTAATTCCGTCCTGTATGGTTGGTTCTGCTGTTGCAGGTGCACTGACAGCACTCTTTAAGGTAACCTGTCCTGCACCTCACGGAGGCATCTTTACATTCGTAGTGTGCGAGCATCCTCTGCTCTATATTGCGGCACTTGTAGCCGGTTCATTGGTCGGAGCGTTAATGCTCACTCTTCTAAAAAAGGATAGACAAGCAAAATAAATTAATATAAAAAGAGGTGTATTGTTATGGTATCAAAGGAATTTACAATTAAGAACAAAATGGGTCTTCATATGAGACCGGCTAATGTTTTCGTAACAGAAATGACAAAGTTTTCGTCAGATGTAAACATTATTTTCGACGGAAAATCAATTAACGGCAAGAGTATTATGAACATTATGGCTGCCTGTATTAAATGCGGCAGCGAAATAAAGATTGTTTGCAGCGGTGTCGATGAGGCAGAAATGCTTGAGTCAGCTTCGTCACTCATAGAAAGCGGCTTCGGTGAAGAGTAAAATAAGAGGGGAATTACTATGCTAAAGGGTATAGGTGCTTCGGGTGGATATGGTATCGGAAAAGCTGTTGTAATCAAGGATTGCTCACTTGATTATAAGTCGGTAAAATACACCACCCCGGAGAATGAAAAAGCAAGGCTCCGTAAAGCTGTTGATGTATTTGTCAGTGAAACGAAGGAGCTTATCGCCGGACTTACCGAAAGTGCAGGAGAAAGCGAGGCACAAATTCTTGAAGGTCATCTTGTGATGCTTCAGGACCCGTTTATGCTTTCCCAAATGGAGGAAAATATCGACAGCGGTTCTGTTGCCGAGGCGGGAGTAGATGCGGTTTGCACTATGTTCATTGATATGTTCTCCGGTGTTGACGACGAGCTCACCCGTCAGCGTGCATCCGATGTAAAGGATATACGAGATAGCCTTCTTGAGCTGCTTCTCGGAGTCAAGAGGGTTGATATATCGGCTGTACCGAAGGATAGTATCCTTGTAGCAAAGGATTTGACTCCGTCTATGACCTCAAGAATAAATGCAAGGAATGTTGCCGCTATTATCACAGAGGTCGGTGGTGTTACGAGCCATAGTGCTATTCTTGCAAGGGCAATGGGTATTCCCGCTGTGCTTTCGCTAATTGGAGCAACCGATATAATTTCCGATGGTGACGAGCTTGTTGTTGACGGCTTCAAGGGAAGGGTTGTCCAAAACGCATCGTCCGAAGAGCTTGAGCAATATAGGCTTAAGTATGCTCAATTCCTTCAGGAAAAGGAAAGCCTGAATGAATATTTCGCAAAGCCGACTGTAACGAAGAGTGGTGTTACGAAAAGAGTTTATGCAAACATCGGTCGTCCGGAGGATGTTCAAAATGTTTTGCAATGCTCGGGAGAGGGCGTAGGCTTGTTTAGAACGGAATTTCTCTTTATGGATCGTGACCGATGTCCTACAGAAGATGAGCAGTTCGAGGCTTATTCAACCGTTGCTCGCGTTATGGGCGACAGAGAGGTCATTATTCGTACCCTTGATATAGGCGGCGACAAGGCGGTGGATTATCTCAATATCGGCAAGGAGGAAAATCCGTTCCTCGGCCATAGAGCAATAAGATATTGCCTGGATAATACAGAGCTTTTTAAAACCCAGCTTAAGGCGATTTTGCGTGCCGCTCAATTCGGAAATATAAAGATAATGTTGCCTCTTGTTACAACCGTTGATGAGATTAAGAGGGCAAGGACACTTATCGACGAATGCAGTAACGAGCTCAAAAATGAGTGCAAAAGATACAAAAGAGTCAGCGTAGGAGTAATGATAGAAACTCCTTCGGCTGCTTTGATTTCCGATTTGTTGGCAAAGGAAGCGGACTTCTTTTCAATTGGAACAAATGATTTGACGGGCTATATTATGGCAGTTGATAGAGGAAATGCAAATGTAAGCGACCTCTACGATGCTTTTCAGCCGTCAGTGCTTCGTGCGATAGAAATGACAATAAAAAATGCAAAATCAGCAGGTATACCGGTTGGAATGTGCGGAGAAGCCGCTGCTGATTCTCGCTTAATACCAAAATTGGTTGAATGGGGACTTGATGAGTTCAGCGTTTCTCCATCGTCAATTCTTCAAACGCGAAAGAGTATTTGCTCTTGTGATTAATGTCTATAACAATGAAAACAGAGCCGTAGGTACAAGTATTGTGCCTACGGCGTTCGTGTTTAGGGTGTTGACAAAGCTTCATATTTTCCTTATAATTTAATTATAACTAGTGTGAGGTGACTGTTATGACTCAAGAATTGACAAAAAGGGATAGCCTGCCGGGTATTTTTGCTACTATATTGATAGTCGGTGCATATGGCATAGAAAAGATTTTAGAGGCGTTTGTTGAACCGACGAAGACTTTTGGAATTCTTTCGGCTATGGTTATGACTGTTTTGTTTGCGGTTGTGATTTTTTTAATCTCAAAATGCAAGAGTGTGTTCTTTGGTCTTTTGGCATCGCTTATCGGATTTAAGATGATGCCTGTTCCGATTTTGTATTTGAGCAAGGTTTCCGCAGATGCCGGAATTTTGTACTATACTCTCCAAAGAATAGCACTTATCTTCTTTGTTCTGATGATAATAAAGCATTATAAGAATCAGGAAAACACCGAGAATAAAATTCGACTTATTCCGCTGGTGGCACTTTTGGTTTGCGTTCCGTTCTTTATGGATACAGCAGGTGTTTTGGGCAGATATTTTACATATTATTCGGGTACGATGCTCTCCCTTTATTTTACACAGTTTGCGTTTTATATGCTTACTTTGCTTGTGATTATTTTGGTGTGCATTCGTTCGAATTATACGACAGCACGCTTTGTCGCTTACTATGAATTTTTCGCTCTCGGAATCAATATTTTAAGAAAAATATGTGCTATTGCTGTTATCTCGCTTCAGGGAGCTCATGT
>CAMFPZ010000042.1 GCA_945979635.1 uncultured Eubacterium sp. | reverse complement strand
GTATACATTACAGGCGATACCCACGGAGATTTGGGATTATTCAAAAATCCAAAGCTAAGAAAGCTGACCGACGACGATATTCTGCTCGTTTGCGGCGATTTCGGCTTTTTATGGGACGGAAGTGAAAAGGAAAAATCAATTATAGAAAAGCTTTCAAAAAAGAAATACACGATATGCTTCATAGACGGGGCACACGAGAATTTTGATATACTTAACTCCTATCCGCCGTATATGTTCAAGGGTGGCACGGCTCAAAAGATTTCGCCAAATATTTTTCATCTTATGCGTGGCGAGATTTTCAGCCTATGCGGAAAAACATTTTTCTGTATGGGTGGCGGCGAAAGCGAGGATATTGAAATGCGTGATGACGGAATAAGCCGTTGGAGCGAGGAAATGCCTAATGCAGAAGAAATGAAAAACGGAGCGGACAACCTAAAGGATTACGACTACAAGGTTGACTACATCATCACTCATGAACCTCCTGCACTTGCAAAGGATTTCATCAGGCTTCATTCCAACACACAAATGAAGCTTTCTCCTCTCAACACATATCTTCAGGAGCTGATGAAAAATGTTGAATATGAACATTGGTATTTCGGCTCACTTCACATTGACCTGCAAATCAGTAAAAAAATGACCGCAGTATTTAACGAAATAATAAAATTAAACTGAGAGAAACAAAAAATGGAAACTAATTCGATTATTGAGCTCAATAAAAAGTATAGTGAAGCAGAGCTTGCAAAGGAAATTTCAACTATTAAGAATGACGATGTGGCCTTTGCTGAGAACGGAAAGCTGTTATTTCCGAAAATAGTGTATCCCGACAATTTGGACGAAATAGAATTCGACGAAAGCTACGAATACGATTATACACAAAGATACAAGGTTGAGTTAAAAAATTCGGCGATGTTTTTCAAAAATGCAATCGAAAAAATCACGGGAGATTCTTCCGAATTAATAACAAAATCAATATACAATGGAGAAAAAGCGATTATTCTTGAGATTGACGAAAGCTTGAAAATCAGCCGTCAAGGTTATGTCCTTGACATAAACGAGAATAACATTCGCATTTCCTCTGTATTTGAACAAGGAATTACGAATGGTATTTTTTCATTTTTGGAGAATTATCTCGGATGTATGTTCCCTGCACCCGACTGCGACTATATTCCGAGGCTTTCGGATATTCATTTCAGCAAGGTGCATATTGAAGATGAGCCGGATATTATGTGGCGAAGCGTATATACGCAAAGCTCTGAAAAAGATCCTAGCCATTACAACAAAAAGGATTATCTGGGATGGCACACGAAGCTCCGACTCAACGGTGCCGGCTCAGACGATTTAGGCAACGGATGTCACAGCTCATTCAACTATATTTCTCCCGACGAATACTACAAAGAGCATCCCGAATATTTTTCGTTCTATATGGGAAGACGCGTATACAAGCAAGGACCTGTAAGCGGTCAGCTTTGCTGGACAAACGAGGATGTCTACAAAATCATTTCCGAAAAGCTATTCCGTCAAATGGAGGAAAATCCGGAAGTGCATATTTGGGATGTTAGCCAAATGGACACCTGGATAAACAGAGGCGTAGGATGCAAATGTAAAAAATGTCGCGAAATAGACAAACGAGAAAAAAGCCAGATGGGCAGTCTGCTGACCTTTATTAACCGTCTTGCAGACGAATGTGCACAGCGTTTTCCAAATAATTACATATCAACTCTGGCATACAACTATACTGTTAAGCCGCCAAAGCATATTCGCCCAAGAAGAAATGTTTTAATTAAGCTTTGCTTAATGCCCGGAAACGCCGCTTCAAGCTATGCAAATCCAAGCGGAAAATGGGCAAAAAATGCACACAATGTCGTGCGTAAATGGAGCAAAATAGCCGACAACATTATGATTTGGGATTACAATGTCGATTATCACGGGTATTTTATTCCGTTTCCACTGATTCGCAGTATGTCGGAAAACAATAAATTCTACATTGACAATAATGCATATGCAATATTCCATCAAATGGCTTATGAAACCAGAGCACAGGATGCCGAGCTCCACGCATATCTTTTTTCAAAGCTAATGTGGGATAAAAGGGCAAATGTTGAGGCTTTAGCAAGAAAATATTTGGATGTTTACTATCAAGAAGCAGCTGATTATATTGCAAAACTTTATAATCTCGTTGACAAAAACATTCAAAAATCAGCACAACCTTTATACATATACGCCCAGCCCGATGCATACAGAGCTGGATATTTATCCGACAGGTGCTTAAAGGAATATGCAAATATCCTCGACGAAGCACTAAACGCAGTAAAGGATAATGAAGAATTGACCGAAAGAGTAAGACGGGAAAAGCTTGGAATCTTGTATGTCAAGGCGAAGAAATTTTCGTTTGATACAAAAGGCAGACTGAAGGCACTCGATGAGTTCTATGAAATCTGCAAGGAAAACGCAATCACGGGCATAGTTGAGGGAAAGCCGAATTTTATTGAAGAGTTTTACAAAACTACAAAAAAGGAAATTCGAACCCTAATCCCTTCAAAGACAACTTCAATAGCCTTTGCACAGTCAATAAGATTCGGATTTCATAAAGTATTTCACAAGATAATAGGTTCAAAATAAAAAAGGGTACTGTGAATCAGCAAATTCACAGTACCCATTAATTATTAGGAATTATTCAGCATCTTCCTCGGCAGGTGCTTCAGCAGCCTCTTCAGCGGCAGGAGCGTCTGCAAGCTCTTCGATAACCTCTTCAGGCTTTTCGAGAAGCTCCTTGATTGAAAGAGAAACTCTCTTCTTATCAAAGTCGATGTCGATAATCTTTGCCTTAACCTCATCGCCAATCTTAAGGGCATCTTGAGGTGTCTTGATTCTATCCCAGGAAATCTGGCTGATATGAATAAGACCATCAATTGTAGGAAGAATATTTGCAAACGCACCGAAGGTTGCGAATGAAACAATCTTTGCATCTACTTCAGAGCCGACAGGATAGTTGTTCTTAAGGATTTCCCATGGGTTATCCTCAATATTCTTGAAGCCAAGAGAAATCTTCTTGTTTTCTTCGTCAAGAGCCTTAATTGTTACCTCAACAGTATCGCCAACCTTAACGACCTCTGATGGGTGCTTAATTCTTGACCATGAAAGCTCTGAAATATGTACCATACCGTCAATACCGCCAAGGTCTACGAATGCACCATAAGAGGTAAGTGACTTAACAGTACCTGTAATCTTGTCACCCTCGTGAAGAGTAGCCCAGAGAGCTTCTTGCTTTTCTTTTCTCTCTGCATCGGCAACAACCTTAATTGAGCCGACAGCTCTTCTACGAGCAGGGTTAATGTCGATAATCTTGAACTTTACTGTTGCTCCCTTTAATACATCCAGCTCTTGATTTCTGGGAACACCTGTAAGAGATGCAGGAACAAATACTCTAGTTCCCTTTGCACTGATAAGAACGCCGCCGCGAATAATTGCAGTAACCTCGCCTTCAAGGACTTCATCAGCTTCCTTTGCAGCTACGATTTCGTCCCAACCCTTTACCGCGTCATATAAACGCTTTGATAATTTAAGAACGCCGTCCTGGTCATCAGTTTTCATAATAACAAGCTGGATTTGGTCGCCAACGCTAACCTCATCCTCGCACTTTGAGATAGTGCCGGATGAAAGGTCTTCGAAAGCTACAACTCCTGTTTGCTTTCTGCCCGGTACATCAACAAATACTTCGGTAGGAGTGATTCTTACTACTGTACCTGTTACTACCTTGCTGTTTTCATTTTCCTTAAAAGATTCGTTAAGCAATTCTTCAAAGGACGCCTCACCATCAGCAGATGCTTTGACAGCAGGCTGTGCAGCCTTATCAGCGGTTTCTGCTGTCTCCACAACTTCTTCAGTTACGGCTGAAGTTGTTTCAACTTCCTTTTCTTTAATTTCTTCGGACATGGATTTGAGTACCTCCTTGATTATTAACGCAGGTGTCGAAGCCCCTGCAGTCACACCAATCACTCTATAATCATCAAGATTGAGCGAAGACAGCTCATCTGCCGTTTCGATAAGGAACGACGGACAATTAGCCGTACAAGTATCCTTCAGCTTACAGGTGTTTGATGAATGGCGACCTCCGATAATCAGCATTGCATCCGCTTTTTTCGAAATTTCGTCTGCTTCGGACTGTCTATCTGATGTCGCATTACATATTGTATCAAAAATTTTACAATTTGTACATACCTTTTTCAATATTTTTTTGCATTTTTTTTGCTCTTTGAGTGAAAAAGTGGTTTGCGAAACACAAATAACGGATTTTTCAGCCAAATCACTATGTTTATCCAGTATTTCGAGCAACTCATCCTCATTTTTGAAGACATATGATTCCGCCTTACAAAAAGAGCGAATTCCCTTTACCTCGGGATGATTACTATCTCCTGCAATAAGCACAACGGTTTCATCATCCTGTTTTTTTATTATATTATGAATTTTAGTTACAAACGGACAGGTCGCATTTACATAAACTATTTTATTCCTATCAAGCTCGTCAATAACCTCTTTTTCTACTCCGTGAGTACGAACAACGATGGTATAACCCTGTGGAGCTTGGGATATATCATCAATAATTTTCACTCCCCTACTCTCTAAATCCCCTACAAGCTGGGCATTATGTATAATCGGACCGAGGGTGCAAACCTTCTCGCCCTTTTCGACAAGCTCATAAACAAGATTAACCGCTCTGTCAACTCCAAAACAAAAGCCTGCCGTTTTTGCAAGAATTATCTCTTTCTTCACTTAACCTCTGCCTCCCAAAGCTCGGTGATTCTATCCATAACCATACCGGCTGCGTTTGAAATTTCTTTTCTTCCGAAATCCTCGTTATAAAATCCCATTTCCTCCGGAGTCAGAGGCTTTCCGTAAGAAACTATAACCTTTTTGAACGGCTTGATTTTACCCTTACAGCAAATCGCAACAGGAAGCACGGCAGCATCGGTTGCTTTTGCAATAAGGGCAACTCCTGCCTTCGCCTTTTGAGGTTTTCCGTCTTTATCCTTAATTCGCTTACCCTCCGGGCATATTGCCATAACATGACCTTCGTTGATAATCTTCTCACCGTATTCGATAGCGGCTTTGTCGCCCTTGCCTCGTCTTACAGGAAACGAATACATATGTGTCAAAAACCAAGCAGACAAGGGATTCTTAAACAACTCTGCTTTTCCCATAAAATGAAGCGTCGGCACCTGCTTCGGTGCGGCAGCGAAAATCGGGTCGAGAGCACAGGTGTGGTTAATAGCAACAATATACTTTGTACCCTTTTGAGGAATATTCTCTATTCCCTTGCTCTCTAGCCTATAAACAAGCTTAACGAGAGGTGTAAAAACAGTTTTCACAAATCCATACAATTTATAATGATGAATGGTTGAATAATCAAATTCTTTCACAGCTATATTCTCTCCTTAATTGTATTTATTACCAAATCAATAGATTCCTGAAGACCAATTGCAGATGTGTCAAGCATAATTGAGTCCTCGCTCGGCTTTAGAGGGGCTATTTCTCTATGAGAATCCTGATAGTCACGCTGATTCACATCATCCAGCACATCCTCATATTTTACATTCTCACCCTTCTCAATTAACTCCTTATATCTACGCTCTGCACGACATTCGGCAGAAGCAAAAAGAAAGATTTTTACATCAGCATTAGGGAGAACAACGGTTGCAATATCACGGCCGTCCATAATAACATTATTTTTTGCCGCAATTTCCTGCTGGAGACTCAAAAGAAATGCTCTTACCGCAGGAATAGCGGAAACCCTACTTGCTCCCATAGAAATTTCAGGAGTGCGAATAAACGCAGAAACATCCTCTCCGTTTAGGAAAACAGCCTGTACGCCATCAATATATTTTAGTTCAAGCTTGGTTGAATTAAGCATGGAAATGACTGCATTTTCGTTATCAATAACTCCGTTTTTCACTGCATTATACGCAATAGCACGATACAAAGCTCCTGTATCAACATAGATATAGCTCAATTCCTTGGCTGCAGCCTTTGCGATTGTGCTCTTGCCTGCTCCGGCAGGTCCGTCAATAGCTACATTTATCATATAAATTCTCCTTGTTCAGTCAAATATTATTTCCGCACAGGAAACCGGTTGAAAATGCAATTTGCAAATTAAATCCGCCTGTATACGCATCAACATCAATAATCTCACCTGCAAAATAGAGGTTTTCGACCAATTTCGACTGCATGGTCTTTGGGTTAATCTCCTTTACGCTTACACCGCCGGAGGTTACAATCGCCTCATTAAGCGGTCTGAATCCTTGGATATCAACAACAAAATTCTTAAACAGATCAACTAGGGTATGCCTTTGTTCTCTTGTAATTTGATTAACCTTTTGAGAGGCAGGAATTCCCGATCGCTTTACCATAACAGGAATAAGCTTATTAGGCAAAAGCCTGTCCAAGGAATTTATGAAATCCTTATTTGCATACTCCGAAAAGTCGCGTTGAATACGCTTATCGAGAGCGGCAAAATCGAGTGCCGGCTTCAAATCAATGCTGATTTTGTAGCGATATTTATCGGTATTTCTTATATGAGCAGACGCAGAAAGAATAATAGGTCCGCTGACGCCATAATGAGTAAAGAGCATTTCACCGAAATCGGAGTAGATTTCCTTTTCGTTTTCGAAAAGCTTAATTGAAACGTTCCTAAGCGAAAGTCCCTGAAGAGCAGGAATAAATCCGTTACCGGCCACAAGCGAAACAAGGGACGGCTTCAGCTCGGTTATAGTATGACCGACGCTTTTTACAAGCTCATATCCTATTCCGTCAGAGCCTGTTGAGGTATAGCTGGCTCCGCCTGTACAAACAGCGAATGCATCACCCTCAATAACTGCTCCGTCATCAAAAACGGCAGATTTAATAATTCCGTTTTCCAAATTAAAGGAGCTAACACAACCCCGAACAAATTTCGCTCCGCTCTGTCTTGCGTTTTTCACAAGGGCATCGACAACATCAACCGCCTTATCGGAAGCCGGAAAAACTCTATTTCCCCGTTCTATTTTCGTTTCCACACCCATTTCATTTAGAAATGCAATAGTGTCATATGGCATAAATGCACTAAATGCCGAATACATAAATCTGGGATTTCGTGGTATATTGGAAATCAGCTCATCAATTTCAAAGCAAGCATTGGTAACATTGCATCTACCCTTGCCTGTTATCATAACCTTTCGGGCGGGACGGGAATTTCGTTCAACAATTGTAACATCGAGTCCTCGCTTTGCGGCTTGGGCCGCTACAAGAAGGCCTGCGGCTCCCGCACCAATAATAA
>CAMFPZ010000041.1 GCA_945979635.1 uncultured Eubacterium sp. | reverse complement strand
CGTGCTTTTCGGCAGTCCAATAAGGTATCTCGTTTATAAATCTCCACAAATCCTCGACATCCGTGGGGGATTTCGCCATAAAATCATCCTCCACCTTACTCATACAATGTTCGGTGGATTGAATGATAAGGTCGTCTAAATCCTCAAAATATGTGTAAAGCACGGAAGTGTTATATCCACAACGCCTTCCCAATGCACGAAGGCTTGTTCCGTGCAAGCCCAATTCGGTTAAGCCATCAAAGCAGTTTTCCATAATGCTGACCTTTCTGGCATTCCATTGAGATTCTGTATAATTCGCCATTTTGAGCCCCCTTTTCATTCGTTACATTTGTGTCAAATAAATAATAACATATACCGAAATAATAATCAATACAATTTTGCAATTTAACATATTTTATACATTTTAGAAAAATCGGATAAAATTTCACGAATACTATTACAAGAAAAACAAGCAAATCAAGGTTGTTGTTTTGATTTGCCTGTTTATCATAAATCGAATAGAACATCGACCGATATAAAATTTTATTGAGTACATCATCGAATTATGCAATCCGAGAAATCTCCTTAACCTTCTTTGGAGATGCAATAATATGTATTTGGCGACAATTACTTGATTCGGGGTTAAAAATCTCTCCGTTTGCAAGCTGTGGAGTTACGACATAATCAGAAACTCTAAAGGTGTCAATATCCCTTTTCGGCGAGTTATATATTTCTATTTCACCGATTTTGAAGCAACCATTTGTTGAGACGGCTTCAAATTTTATGCTTTTCTAACAGGCTTTATATCAAATCTAAATCTTGCGTTTTCCTCGTACCAAAGCGAAAAATTTGTTCCCCATACATTGTTGTACAACACATAGGAAATTCCATCGTTCAATATGTCTTCTGCTTTGTTATCGTATTCGAGAATTTTTCCTCTGCCGATTGAAATAAGCGGGCAGTCATAATTTATAAAATCAAATGAGCCCTTGTCTGTTTTCAAGATGCATTTTTGAACGGCGTTTAGATTTTTGCCTCCCATCGAAACGGTCTCATCTATTCCGATTTCCCATCCGATTTTTTTCAGCCTGAAATTATCGTTGCTCGGGTATAAATGCAAAAACAGTGCTTCTGTTGTTCTGTTTGCGTCCTTTTCGAACCAAGATACATCAAATGTAAGTCCGTTATCATCGAATGAATAAATAACCTGAACAATGCGTGGTGCACCGAGCTGACGACACAAAATTTCGTCACATTCAAGATTGGCAATAATAATTATTGAGTTATCATTTTCATTCACGGTTGCATTTTTCATTTTGTAAAAAAAGCTACCTTGCGGATATTTTCCGTATACGCATTTTAGGAGAGGTCTGCCGAAATCAGGATAACCCCAAACGGCATTTTCTTTTATGTTTCTTGAATAATGCTCAAACCAAAAATCATAGTCCTTATGGGTATATGAACGGTATTCAAGCATTGGTCTGTCGTTGTCTTTTATGATGTCCGTGTCGCCTAACGAAAGACGCTTTATTCCGCCGAACTCGTTTATTTCCAGCGTGTAGTCCTCAACTGAAACAGCACCCGTGTATTCCTTGCCTTCAATTAAGCTCGGTTTGTCCGGTCTTAGGCTTGAAAGAATTTCCAACGCCTGCCTTTTGTGCTCCTCATTTAGATAGGATACTGCCTTGTCGATATATTGTCGTTGCTCGTTCCAGCTGCTTTCAATAATCGAATAGGAGGCCTTGAATCGGGTTTTGTTAATAATATTGAGAACATTATAAGGAAAATCTCTAAAGGGATGCTTTATGATAATTCGGTCTCTTTGTCTCGCCTTTTGGAAATCAGCCTTAAGATAATTCTCGTAATCTGCAAAATAGCATTTTGTATCCATACCACAGGTATGCTCGGCAATACAAAGAAGATTATCGCTAAAGCCTATGTATTCTTCGCTGTTTCTTTTCATTGAGCCGTCGGCAAGCCATTCGGCCTTTAGGCTCATAAGCTCACGCAAAGAAGCCGATTTGTAAGGGTCAGATGCACTGCCGTGTATCCAAGTATCTCCGATTTCGCCCTCAACAACAGGCAATTTATTCCTAACCTGCCAAATAGCTTCGGCATAATCGTCCAGAGTACCTGCCTCTACATAACAATCAGGAAACTCACCTTTGATTTCATTCAGCTTTGTCATAACCTTTTCCGGTGATGGTGCACCATGATTATCAAGGGTATGATCAAAATATAGCACCTCGTCAATCAAATCACTCTTAAATGCTCCGCCATAGTCGCCCGAATACACTACAACTACTTCTTTATCATCGCTTTTCCATAAAAAACAGGGCGGAACATCGGGAACGGCAGAAAACCCATTGACGCCGATGTGCAAAAGCTTAATTCCATGTCCTGCAAGCATAGGAACAAGAGCTCTTGTGTGGCCCGGAACATCCGTCATTTTTGCACTGATTGTCTTTTTGCCTCTGATTTCATCAAGAGCGTCAACAATTGATAATCCATAATCCAGCGTATCTTCGTCAAGCAGCTCGGTATGAGTCGTAAACGGCATTGCATGGGGCACAATATTTCCGTTTTTCAATGCGTTTTCTAATGCATATCTTTGCTCTCTTGTGCCGTTTTCGAGTGC
This sequence comes from uncultured Eubacterium sp., assembly GCA_945979635.1. GTDB lineage: Bacteria > Bacillota > Clostridia > Oscillospirales > Acutalibacteraceae > Eubacterium_R. Next base: position 4,780 of record CAMFPZ010000041.1, on the reverse strand, counting down.
CTGCTTAATTATCCACGAGCCTGTTGTCCAAACAAATGATTTTTTGCTTTCTGTATTAACCTGTTGTGCCAGTGAGATTGCCTCAGGGATAAATTTGTTTATATACCTTAGTCTGATATTTTCGGCATAATCCGTAAATCCTAAATCAAGATGTGTTTTCGATACAACAAAAACCTTTTTCATATGCTCTACTGCTCCCAAAGAATCGTTACACAATCCTCACTCTCTGCACCCCAGGAGTCAACTGCGTAAATCTCAAAAATATGATTTCCATTATCAGCTTTAATCGGCAAAAACACCGTATCGCTCATATTCTCAATTCCGTTATAATAATCGCTGAAAAACAGCTTTTCTTCCTTTCCGTCTATAACAACCTTGTAGGAATGGACAAAATCATCGTCCTCGCCCGCGGGGAAGATTAAGCCAATATTCTCACCAAACGAAACGGCATTGCCTGTTTTGTTAGTAATTACAGGTGCTGTATTTCTTTGGGCTCTGGCTTCAAAGCCATATTTTCCGTTATTCTCATACGGAAGAGGGAGAGTCCATAGCATATCTGCCTTTTCTTCCCTGCCCATTGAATCAGCAAAGCCGATACGATGAATTTTGATTTCGCCATCGGTGAATTCCATAATATATCCCATAGGGTTTGCATCTGCATTTGGCGGAACCGTTCCGTTTTCCTTACCTGTTTCAAGCTCGATATATGAAAGCGATTGCGTTTGTATAACAGTGTATTCACCCTGCCAAATTGTTCGTTCATCCAGCACGGAATAATGGGAATGACCGCCGAAAAGTACAACATTCGGATATTTCGAAAAAACATCATTCAACGAGCTATCGCCCCATTCATCGCTGCCGTAGCAGGTGTCCTTTGGCTGATTATGGGTTAATACAAATATTGGCTTGCCATCCGATTCTGCACTTGCTTTTTCAAGCTCCTTTTCAAGCCATCTTGATGTCAATTTATAACCCGCCGACATACTTCCGCAGTTGGGCGATGCACCGATGAAGTGATAGCCGTTTACGACATAATGAGTCCAAGGAGATTCCCCCATAACCTGATTAAACGCTTTTATGTGATTTGTTGCAGTCAGGGCATTTTTATTCCAAAAGTCGTGATTTCCCATAATAGTTTGAACAATAGGTCTGCTTTCGCCGAAAACCTCATCAATGGCGTTTTTGTAGGTTTCAAAGGCAAAATATGTCCCCAGGTCGCCGATATCACCGGCAAACAAAATCATATCCACATCGTTGTTTTTCATAACAGTCAAGGCATTTTTGAGATGAACGAGATATTTATCGCTATTGTTTAATGCCCTGTGTGTTGGCGGCAGTTGTGTATCCGAAATAACGCCGACCTTAAAAGATGCATTTTCGGTTTCATATTCCTTAATTTCCGTGTCGCCGATAATTATTTTTTCGCCGCAGGCATACAAAATACCCATCCCGATGCCTAATGCCAATGCTATCACAAGCACTATTGAAATAACAGTAATCATAAATTTTTTCCTTTTTTTCATATTTTCGCCTCGGTTTCCCTTGCCATTATTCCATAAACCGTACTCATACCGAACGGCAATAGCGAAAACGCAAGAATTTCCCTCGTCGTTTTATTATTAAAAATCCCCTTAACGATACTCATTTTCTTTATTCTCCATTCTTTTGTAATAGCCGTATTTATTTATCAAATACGCATGACCGATAACGATATCCTGTGTATAATCATCCATAACCGAATATTCCGGTACAGCGTATAAAGACAGACCCTTTATCGCGGCATCAAATATTTTTTTAAAATTATTCTGTCTGTCCGATTTGTAGAAAACAACTATTTCGAGATTAATAAAAACAATGGCGTTTCTTAACAGCTTTGCTAGATATGAAACACTTCAATTTAACTTATAACACCCCGTGTCATAAGTTATTATAATTTGAATTCATTTATTTGTTCTTTGTCAACACGAAAAATCCGCTTGGATATTATGTAAATTTATGATATAATCAACATATAGCTTTTACGTCAATTGCGAGGTGAGAATAAATATGAAAAAAATTTTTATACCTATACTATTACCGATAATTTCAATCATTGCAGGAATAATGCTGGCCGGATATATGACCTATGACTATTCAAATGAATGTAAAAATGCAAAATGGCCGAGCACTGAGGCAACCGTTGTTGATATGCACAGCTATGTTTCGTCAGGAGGCGGAATAAAATCCAGTACAAGTAAGACTATATATACCATCACTTACAGCTATGATATTAACGGCGAAAAATATGAGGGCGAAGTAAGGTCGCTTAATCCGATTCAGGTCGGCAATAGCCTTGAAATAAAGTACAATCCCGAAGCTCCTTCATTCTCAACATCCATTACAACTCCGGATACCGAACGATTTGTTATTTCATTGATTTTCGGAATTATTTTAATTGCTGCCGGAATTATTTTTACAACAATTATATGGAAGAAAAGAGCTCTGCTTACATACGAAATTGAGGATAAGCCTTATTATCACGAACCAAAGCAAAAAAGAAATCCAACAGCATATTTAAAGCTTTTGCTTCCGATTGGAGTATTTCTGCTTTCAATCGTTTTGATGTACTATCAGCCGTTTATGCAGAAAAATATCAATGCTGACGAATTCATCCAAATTATGCAGAGCAATGGCTACGAATCCGAAAATTCTCTAGACAGATTACAAACCGAATTCGGTATGGGCTCACTAATCGAGCAATCATATTCTGTCAATACTCAGGATATACGAATTGATTTTTGTGAAATAAACACAAGTCATAATGCCGAAATGCTATATAATTGTTCCTCCCTACCGGCTGAAAAAATCGTAATTAGCAAAAATAATTTCACCGCTGCCGAAAGCAACGAATTCTTCTATGTAAAAGCACTGAAAAACAACACTTTCGTTTATGGTGCTTGCAAAACCGAACTGAAAGACAAGCTTTTGCAATTATTTGAGGATATGAATTATTACAGCGAATAGCAATTAGGCTCGTAGCTTATTCCGAAAATGTATTAGTACCGGCGACAGTTTTTCCTGTACAAGAGGATTGAAACAATAGCAGTTAATGCCTCGGCTATCGGGAATGCCAAAAATACACCCTGTGCACCGATAACTCGGCTAAAGAAATAAGCCGACGGAATAATAATTACAGCATACCGCAAACAGGATATTATAAGCGATTGAACACCTTTTCCCAATGCCTCGAGAACTCCGCAGAAGGTTACCGAGGCTGCCGAAAATACAAAGCCAATACTGATAATATGCAAGGCAATAATGCCGATTTGGGTTGTTTCCTCACTTGAGGTAAACAGCCCTATCATTTTATCCGGAATTAGGTATGACATCACCAAGCCGACCGTCATCACTCCCATTATCAAAAGCAAGGTTGTTTTGACAATACTGTGTACTCGTTTTCCCTCTCCTGCCCCGTAATTGAAGCTGACGAGAGGGCGAATTCCCTGAATGATTCCATTCGCCGTCAAATAGATGAAGCCCTGAAGCTTATAATATGCACCGAGGACCAAAACATATTTATCCGAAAAAGGTGCAAGTATTCCGTTGAGTGATGAAATCAAGGCAGACGGCAGGGCCATATTCAGCGACGCAGGAATACCTACAGAATATAAAGCCTTCAGCAGTACTTTATCAAAGGAAATATTCCCTCTGCCAAATGAAATAGGAATAGGCTTCAGTATCAAAAAGAGTATGTATGAAAACAAGGTTACACATTGACCGATGCCCGTTGCATATGCGGCACCTGCCATTCCCATTTCACGAAAAGGACCTATTCCGAAAATCATCAGCGGGTCAAGAATGATATTCATAACAAATCCCAACATCATACTAATCATCGAAACCTTCATTCGGCCAACTGCCTGGAAGATTTTTTCCAGCGAAATTCCCAGCATGATAACAACCGAAAAGAGAAATGCCCTGTTTGAATATATCAACCCCATATCAATAATGCTTTGATTATCGGTATAAAGCGAAAGGAACCAAGGCATACCTACAAGGCAAGCAATCATCAAAACAATTCCGTGAACGAAGCTCAATAACAGACCTGTTACTGCCGCTTGGCTTGCCTGCTTGTTTTTTTCTGCACCGAGACAAAAGGCAATCCTTGCGTTCATACCGACACCGAAGCCGACCGCTATAGCCGTCATTAAGTTTTGTACGGGATAGACGAGCGAAAGTGCCGTCATAGCATCCTCACTGATTTTTGCAACAAAATAGCTATCAACAATGTTATACATCGAATTCACAGCCATGGAAATGACCATAGGCATCGACATGGAAACAACGAGAGGAAATACCTTTCTTTCCTTCATAAAATTTTGATTCATACAGCCCTCCAAAAAAACCACACAGCAAAACGCTGTGTGGCGAAAAAAGATTGCTCTTGAAAAATCCACTCCCGAAAGCTGTATCTCGGGTTTTGTGTTGTGAGTATATCACAGTTTTGTTTGCCTGTCAACCGAGAACGCCACCAAGACGGGAAGCGATTTTTCCAATCATACGCAAACCAAACCTCTTCGCAACTGTTTTTGCTTCATTTATTTTTACATACATTCCCCTTGTTTTTTCAAAAAATTGTGTACATTCTGTCAAAAAATAACTTTTATGAATATTTACACTTGAACATAGACAAAAAATTGGATATAATATATCTGGTAAATTTTAATATGAAATTTATTCTAAATCAAAAGTAAGGAGTTTAGAAAATGGTTTACTCACATGAAGTTGAAACAATGTGTCC
>CAMFPZ010000040.1 GCA_945979635.1 uncultured Eubacterium sp. | reverse complement strand
GAATATACTTTGTCTTTTCCTTATTTTTCATTGTATGTTATCCTTTGTTTTTATTTTTTCTTGCTTCGAGGTCTGCCTTTGCTTTTGCAACTTTCTGTTCCTGCTCAAGCTCCTCCTGCTTTTGTGCTTCTAAGCGTTCAATTTCAGCCTGAAGTTCCTTTTCGTGCTCTTTGGCTTCCTTCTTCGCCTTTCGTTCGAGGCGTTCTGCCTCAAGCTCGTCATCCGATTTCGCCGGCTTTTTTGCTACAATTCCATTCATAACAGTTGCAACCAACAACAAAACAAGAGCAACATAAAATCCCCAGCTTACATTTGCGGAAATGTTATACATAGGGAAATTACCGAAATTCACGGCAGCTTGAGTTTGGCAGGCACCATTTGTCAATGTTATCATAACCGCACTCATAATTGCACTCGCAACGCTCAATATGTCGAAAATAACCATAGCCTTTGTTTTCGAATGCTTCGCAGTTATTAAAATCAAGAAGAAAGCAACTACAGCAAACACAAGCGAAAGAACCATAAACAATACAGCGAGCATAGCAAAGCTCAAAACGCCGGAATATTTCTCATAGCTAATATTCGAGAAATACAGTCCTGGATTTCCAAAGAAATCGCTGAGAATATCAATCAGGGATATTTCGCTGGTAATTCCAAACAAATCGAGACCAACTGTTTTTGCATCACTGTTAAGAGTAGCCCAAGGGAGAAGAAATCCGATTGCCGGAACAAACGACAAAATAATTCTTGCTATACGAATTTTCGTTCCGTATATAGAATAAGCCAAGCGATTCAGAGCACGGTAGAAGGTTGCAAATTTTCGTTCAGCCAGCTCATTATCCGCTTCCAATCTTTCTTCCCAATTAAAGTTCGGAATACTAACACCGCATTCACTACATTCGGCCTTTACATCGTACCAATGCAGTCTTTTTCCGCAATTAGGACAGGTACTTGCCATTTCCACACCTCTTGTAAGATAATTTCCCTTATATATTATAATTTTTTTATAAGATTGTCAACTGTATTTACTCAAGTATTCGTTAAAACAGACAAGTCATAATATCAAAGAAGAAGCAAAAAGGTAAAAAGGTATTGAATTTAATGTTTCGCTGTGTTAATATACAATCGTAATTCTACATTCGGAAATGAGGGAGAGAAGTGGCAGAGTCCGTTTCTATTGACGAAATTACTATGAGTGAGGAAGAGCTCGACAAGCTTGCGTATACAAAAAAGCGATACCTTACTCCAAAGGAAATTGCGGCTTATGTTTTAGTTAATTTCGGACAAAAAAACTTAAGTCAATTTGTTGACGCCTTCAAGGAATTCTTTATGATTCAATTCCTTAAGCTCAACACAACCGCATATGCAAATATCAACCTCTTTGCCTCGATATACGATGCCCTTGACGATACAATTTCAGGTTTAATTATCGACAGAACAAGAACGCGTTGGGGCAGAATCAGGCCATTTTTCATTATTCCGCTTCCGCTTTGGGTTATAGGCGGATATATGATGTTTACCGCTCCCGACATCAATGCTACGGGAAAGGTCGTTTGGGCTACTATTGCGATAATCATCTACGGATTGGGTATGAGCTATTTCGGTGCTTGGGGACTTATGATTTATAACATAACTCCAAATACCGATGAACGAAACAATCTTATCACAATTACAAAGTTTTTTGAGCTTTTCGGAACATGGATTCCTTCTCTCGTTCCTGTACTTGTTACTCTTCTCCCTAAAATTAATGAAAACATTTCAATGAGAAGCATATACAGCGGATTTGCAAGATTTATGCTCATTCTTTCTGCAGGCTTTGCAATATTCGGTTGCTTCAATATGAGAGAGCGTGTTCCTCTTATGAGCCGTGAGGAAATGAAGGAAACTTCAGTTTTGGAATCGCTCAAAAACATTATCACAAACAGACCGCTGATTGCTGTTATTTTAGCTAATTTTTTCAACTCATTCAAGTCAGTCGGAGGCTCGTCGGAATCATATTTCTGGCTCAACAACACAGGCTCACTTATGAATGCAACAATCTGCGGCCTTTTCACAGGTATTCCAAACTATATTATGGTTCCGCTGGCCGCAAAAATGGTTAAAAAATTCGGTGCCAGAGCAACATCAATAATCGCAGGTTTATTCGGCTTCTTCGCTTATATGACATTGTTCTTCATAGGCTATCACCCATTCGGACAAACCTTTGCAGACCATAAAATCCTTAATCTAGCATGGGTAATATTCGGTCTCACAATTTGCGGACTGCCGAACAAAATCCTCAATGTATCCGGGCAAATCGTTACCGCCGAGGCTCTCGACTATATGGAATGGAAGCATGGTCTTCGCAACGAGGCTCTGGTAACTACGGTTCAGGGATATTTCGGAAAGCTCGCTACATCCGTTACAGGCTGGCTTTCGGGTATGGTTCTTACCTGGATTAACTACATACCGCTTACCGACTCTCTCGGTAATGCAATCCCACAGACCGACCCGAATATGCTCAATGGTATTTGGGCTATCTTCTGTGTACTTCCGGCACTTGCAAGAGGACTATACGGTGTTTCGTTCATCCTCTATCCTATCCATGGCAAGCTTCAGCAGCAAATGACTGTTGAACTCGCAGACAAGCGTGCACAGAGAATCGCAGAGCAGGAGGCTCTCAACTCGGCAAAGGCAAGCGAAAATGAATAATTTTAACACAACACAGGCTCGTATCCAAGCGAGCCTGTTTTTTTACTGAACAGCATAATAGTAGTTAGTAAGATTTTCATTAATTGTATTGACTTTTCGGTCGGATACTATTATAATTATCTAGGATTTAACAAATTTTTAATCTTTTACGGAGGTACATTATGAAGTACGCATTAGTTACAGGTGCAACAAGCGGTCTCGGCAGAGAAATTGCAATCAGACTTTGCGAAAGCGGTTGGTTTGTTTTTGCATGTGGCAGAAACGAAAATGCCCTAAACGAAATTGAGGCAACAACATACTGCCGTCCTCTCAAGATGGATGTAAGCGACCAGGAAAGCATAAACGCCGCTTACGAGGAGGTTTGTAAGGAAACAAACCATCTTGATGCTATCATTAACTTCTCAGGTATCCAAAAGATGAGCTCTCTCATCGAAGGCGATATCAAAATCATTGAGCAATCGCTCGATGTAAACCTTCTTGGTATGGTTAGAGTAAACAAAACATTCTTCCCACTTCTCAAGCAATGCAACGGCAGAATAATTAACTGCTCATCAGAATGCGGTTGGATGACACCGCAGCCGTTCAATGGCTCATATACATTATCGAAGTACGCTGTTGAGGCATACAACGACTCTTTGCGTAGAGAGCTTATGTTCCTCGATATTCCTGTAATCAAGATTCAGCCGGGTTCATTCAAGACTGCTATGCACGGCAAAACTCTTGATTCATTCGACAAGCTAATAAACAGTACAAATCTCTATCGTGATGTACTCGAAAAAATGAAGGGTATGATGATGATTGAGCTCAAGATGGCAAACGAGCCACAAGCTCTTATCGACGCCGTTATGTCAGCGGTAAACGACCCAAATCCAAAACAGAAGTACAGAGTTAAGAACTCTCCTATTCTTGGAATAATCGAAACAATGCACCCCGTTGCTGTTGACACTCTCTACAAGAGATTTCTCAAGTCAGAGAAGGTTGCAAAGATTATGAGCGTAATCAAGTTTTAACAAAAAAATCCGTCGCAAAAGCGGCGGATTTTTTATAGTGTCTTATACATATTAGCGGCATCTTCCTTAAGAGCGTGCTCAACAACAGCCAAAACCTCATAGCTACGCTCATTTTGACCAAGAGACACCTTAATCACATCGCCGACTTTAACATCATATGAAGCACGGGCAACCTTACCGTTTACCTCAACTCTGCCCGCATCACAAGCCTCATTTGCAACAGTTCTGCGTTTGATTATTCGAGACACCTTAAGATACTTATCAAGTCTCATATTAGCTCCTTAACTTAACTCTCTAAATAAAAACAAGGTGTCGCAAGACACCTTGTTCTTTTTGCACAATTATGCGTTTACAGCGTCCTTAAGAGCCTTACCTGCTTTGAATGCAGGAGCCTTTGATGCAGCAATTTCAATCTTTTCCTTTGTTTGTGGGTTAAGACCTGTACGAGCTGCACGCTCTTTTACTGCGAATGTACCAAAGCCAACAAGAGCAACCTTGTCGCCTTCAGCAAGTGCTGCTGTGATAGCGTCGAATGTAGCTGATACAGCTGCTTCAGCGTCCTTCTTTGAGATTTCTGCCTTTGCAGCAACTGCTGCAACAAGTTCTGTTTTATTCATATTAATTCCTCCATTGCCGAATGCTCGGCATATTTTATTTTCTTAGCATTGTTCCAAAGCTTATCCAGCACCTCAACAGATGATGATTTCATATCAATTCCGTTTTCGACTGCCTGCTGTTCTACAAGCTCGAAGCGAGATAGAAACTTATCCGTAGCACCTGTAAGTGCTTGCTCACTATCGACCTTAATAAAACGAGCAATGTTTACTGCCGAAAAAAGGACATCACCGAATTCATCCTCTATTTCTCTTGATTCACCTTGTTGCAAGGCTAGTTTTAACTCATTTATTTCTTCATACAGTTTTTCGACTGCACCATCTATACTATCCCAATCGAAGCCTGCCTTCGCAGCCTTATGCTGAATCTTTTGGGCACGCATGAGTGCAGGAAGCTCGCGAGGTACGCTTTGCATAGATTCTGTTTTTGTTTTTTGTCCCTTCAAGCGTGTCTTCGCTTCATCCCAGCTTTCGAGTGCCTGCGAAACATTTTCGGCCACAACATCACCGAAAACATGAGGATGACGGGCAACGAGTTTTTTTACTATTTCGTCAACAACATCGTCGAAGGTAAAACTATTTTGTTCCCTTTCCATCTCGGTATGCAAAACGATTTGGAGAAGAACATCACCAAGCTCCTCGCGGAGCATAGTGGGATTCTTTTTATTTATTGCTTCAACAACCTCATAGGTTTCCTCAATAAAGTTTTTCTTTATTGACTCGTGAGTTTGTTCCCTATCCCACGGGCATCCTCCCGGTGCACGAAGCACCTCGACAATATCGAGCAGGTCGGAAATATCATATCTATTCTTTATGATAAACTCCTTGGACATAAAGCATCAATCCCCTATTTATTACTATATCATTTTACACTATATCTTCAGTATTTTCAAGGGTTTCAGGAATTTTTTTATGGTTAAAATAACGAAAAATATCACTAAAATTCAGCAATCCGCACAAAAAACATAAAATCATATAAAAAATAACACATATTACCGATTTTATTACAAATGAGATAATTTCATTTTCGAAAACAAGAAGGTCTTTAAAATATGAAAAATAGCAGATATAACAAAGGATATACAACACAACGGGAAAAATAATACTCTTTACAAAGCTCAAGGAAACCTTCGTATTTTTTGAAAAAATCAGCAAATTCCAAGCAGCGAGAATACTATATCCTACTGCACCGCTTATAACAGGAGCAAAAATCAAAATTTTATCATTTTGAATAAGAATAATATTCAAAACAACCCTAATAGCTCCGCAAACTGCATAAGGAAGAATTGATTTTTTTGCGAATCCAACGGACTGAACGAAAAATACTGCCGTACCTGCAATAGAATAAATCGGAGCTGTCAAGGCGAAAGCGACGACAATTCGTTTCCCGCCTACAGCAATATCCGGAGATGAGGCGGCGTAAAGCATATTTAATATATCACCACTGCATACGCAGAGCAACAATGCACCGAGAGAGGACAATAATGCTGTATACTTTACTATAGAATCCGACAAAAGCTTAAGTCTTTGCATATTCTTCTGCTCGAATGCACTGCTTATTACAGGCACGGCACAAACTCCCAAAGCCATAGTTATTCCGGGAATTAAATTTTTAAAATCCAAGGAGGATGACAGCAATCCAAACGCATAAGTGGGCAAATCGGAGTCAGAAACATTGCAAAGAGCCAATGCATCGCTCAATTGATTTCTCAACAACGACAGATTAATTTTGTCCAGTGAGCGTTGAATGCTTGCATTATCAAGAAACTGAAAAACACTTTGTACACCTGTGCTAATCATAATCGGAAGCGAAAAAATCAAAAGCTCCTTACCTGCTGACCTTGTATTAGTCGGCACCGCTCTAAGCCTCGTATCAAAAGCTGAATAAATCCGCAAAAATAATAACGAAAACAGTGAGCCAAGTGTGACTCCGAGCATTGCGGCACAGGCACTTATAGGATAAATCAAGCTCAATGCTTCATCAAGATTATCAACTAACTCGCCGAACACCGTACTGCTATTCTCAAATTCAAGAATAAAATGCGATGTAGTAAATCTTGCAAGCAAAAGACCGAAAATCATTTTGAACAGTGCCTCAAGAGTTTGGGATATTGCAGTTGGTTTCATATTCAAAAGTCCCTCATAATATCCGCGATACGAGCAAGCTATACACGAAAACAGGACTGTAGGAATAAGAACAACACAAGTATAAATAGCCTTTTGAGCTCCTACGATATAGGTGCAATATACCTTTGTTAGCAAAAGCAGTAGTAACGAACAGACAAAACCGATAATAGAAAACAAAACCAGAGATGACCTTCGCAGGCTTGCAACTCTACTCATTTCATTCTTCGAGGAATAGGTGCTAACCAGCTTTGAAAGAGCAACAGGAAGAACTCCCATTGTTACAATATGAACAGGCATAACGAGATTATAGGCATATGCAAAATAGCCGCGGCCGACTGCTCCGATATATGAGGTCAGGGGTATTTTATACACTGCTCCAATCAGCTTTACCAATACGGAAGATGCCAAGAGCAAAAAAGCAGACGATAAATACTTTTTCTTCAAATTCACATAATCACCAACAAAAAAAGGACAGCGTGTAAAAACACACTGTCCTTAATAATACTTTTATTCGTTTTCGACCTCTACGACCTCAATATCATCATTATTAACAACAACATCGTCAGATTTTTTACCCATCACAACATCAAACTGTGAAGCTATTTCATCCTTAAATGCGGCAATTTCCTTTTCAAGATAATCTATTTTGCCCTTTATGATAATAATTTCACTGCAAGCCGCTTCGATTTCATCCCCCGAAACATCTTCGCCGTCATAAACGCGAAAATGAAGCTTACCAAGCTTTTCATAAGCCTTTGAAAGCTTTGTTTTCGCATCAAGAAGCTCAATCTTCTTTCTTGATATTTCGATTGCATCGGCACTCTTTTTTGCATATTCTCTTGTTTTGTTAAGCATATCCTCGAAGCCGGGATTCTTCTTCACATTATTAATCGCTTCATCTACGCTGTTAAATACATCATTTAAATTTTTCATATTTACACCTCACATTATCATTATATTACAATGGGTAAAACAATGCAATACCAAAAGTGATAAATATGCTGTCTCTTATACACATCTCCGAGCCCACGAGACGTAGAGGAATC
>CAMFPZ010000039.1 GCA_945979635.1 uncultured Eubacterium sp. | reverse complement strand
TATAAGAGACAGATAATAAGGATTTGAAACGCTCTTATCGGCAATATTTTCAAACAAGGCTTTAATGTCATATCCGTTATAAGCTTCGACATCCTCGCCGAGAATTGTGAGAATATTTATTATGCAGGCATATGAAACTACATCCTCCCTACCGTTCGAGATTATTTTGCCGGAATTGTCAGCAAGATTTTGGTCAAGAACAGCGAGAAACTCATTCTTTTTACTTTGGTCAACTCTAAAAAGAGTATAGGTGTCAACCGCGGTATCAAGACTTATTGGGATATGCAAATAATCGACCGCACCTAATATATCCTCATTCACCTGATTTGCCAAAGCTTCCTTGCTCGTTTGGGCATATACCGCAAACGGCAATGCAACGCTCAAAATCATAACAAGCGACAATAAAATTGAAATTCTTTTCTTCATAAAATCCTCCCTACCTGCTTTTGAAACAAAAAAAGCCCTGTCATATTATAGTATGGCAGAGTATAACAAAATCATTATTGATTAATTTCCATGCTTTTCCCTGCCCAAAAGCGAAAATTAGTTCGATACGCGTCTCCTGACTTATGATGTGATTCCTCACAATACCGCTCCTTCTCGGAATTTTCCAATGGAATATGCGATATTTTCATCAAATACAGTAATGGCTGTTGCTCAAGATTCTCACTTGATTCCGTTTGTATCGTGAATATTATACCACCTCACACTAAATTGTCAAGATATGCTTGAATTGTCGACGACAATATATTAAAATACATTTATTAGATATAAAGGGGAAAGCAATATGAACAACACCTTATTTTACAAATCAAAAGCAAAGGTTTGGGAGGAGGCGTTACCCGTCGGAAACGGACGAATCGGCGGTATGGTCTTCGGCAACCTAAAAACCGAGAGAATTATACTTAACGAGGATTCATTATGGTCAGGATACCCGAAGGACCTCAACAAAAAGGATGCAAACGAGCATCTGGAGGAGCTGCGAGAGGCAATCTTCAGCGGCGACAGAAAGACTGCAAAGAGAATCGCTAACACTGACTTTAGAGGTCATTGGAGCGAAGCATATCTTCCATTCGGCGACCTCATCATTGAATATTCAAAAAGCACGCGAAGCGGCTACAAAAGAACGCTCGACATATCAAAGGGAGTCAGCATAACCGAAAGCAATCTTGTTACTCAAACTGTTTTCGTCAGTCACCCTGCACAGCTTATGATAGTAAACATAAAGTGCCACGCTCCGCTTTCAATGAAAATAAAGCTTTTCAGCAAGCTTCATCATCGTTGCCGCACAGAGCAGGATACACTTATTATCGAGGGAGACGCACCGGAAATTTGTATGCCGCCTTATCACAATGCTCCTAATGCATTCGACTACGGCAACGGAGGAATGAAATTTGCAGGTGCTGTTAAGGTTCTCGGAAACGCAACCTTCGAAAATGACTTCATCTTTGCAAAGCAGCAAACAGAGCTCACTCTTCTTGTTTCGCTCGCAACAAATTATATTGATTTCAAAACTATGCCACAGGGAGACCCTCTCGAAAAGGCAATGAAATATTTTGAAGGCATAAAGCCGTATGATATTCTCCTAAAGGAGCATATCGCAGACCACAGGGCATTATTCGACAGAGTTGAGGTTGATTTCGGAAGCGAGAGAGCGGATATTCCGACCGATAAGAGATTAAAGCAATTCAAAAAGGGTGCCGACGATAACAACCTAATCGCACTCCTTTTCCAATACGGTCGTTACCTCACTATTGCCTGCTCTCGTCCGGGCACAAACGCTATGACACTTCAGGGAATTTTCAACCCGCATCTTCGTGCTCCTTGGTCATCCAGCTACACAGTTAATATCAACACAGAAATGAATTATTGGTGTACCGATATTTGTAATCTCTCCGAATGCTTCGAGCCGTTTTATGAGCAAGTTAAAAAAATGTGCATAAATGGTCAGGTTACAGCAAAGGATTATTATAACTGCTCCGGCTCCTGTGCCCACCACAACAGCGACATTTGGGGTGCAAGCTATATGGCAGGAGATCCTAACGGAAAGGCAGATGCCGAAAGCTATGCCTGCTGGCAATCTGCTCTGCCTTGGATGCTCAATCAGGTGTTCGATCACTACCGCTACACAAAGGACGAGGCATTATTCGAGGATATGAAGAAATATTTTGAGATGGTTCTGGATTTTTACAAGGACTTTCTTATTAATCACGACGGAAATCTCGTTACCTGTCCGAATATTTCACCGGAAAACACCTATATCGACAATGGAGCAAAGGGCTGCCTAACATATATGCCGACTATGGATATAGGAATTTTACAGGAATTCTTTATGAACTGCAGAGAATTCGGCTTCGAAACCCCGACTATTCCCGAAATTCCAATCGGCTCTGACGGCAGAATTAACGAATGGGCAAAGGAATACAAGGAGACAGAGATTACCCACAGGCATGTCAGCCACCTATACTGTGTATATCCGTCGGCAGTTGAGCAAAGCGACGAAATACGCAAGGCTTGTGAAAAATCTCTTTACAAGCGAGGCTTCGACGGAACAGGATGGGCACTCGGCTGGAAGGTTTGCTTATGGGCAAGACTCGATAACGCAGAGAACGCACTGACTCTCATCAAAAATCAGCTTCGCCCAATCAATCCTCGTCGCCTAAAAAGACCCGGCGGCGGAAGCTATCCGAATTTGTTTGATGCACATCCGCCATTCCAGATTGACGGTAATTTCGGCGTAACGGCAGGCATAGCAGAAATGCTGACTCGAGGTGCTATTCCAAAGAGTTGGTCGGGTTATGCAAAGGGTATTAAGTGTAAGGACGGAACAGAGCTCAATATTAAATTTGAAAATGGAGAGATAAATAAATAATGTGTGACAAAATCCTGGTCATAGCACTTGGAGGAACAATCGGAAGTGTCAGAGACGAACACATTGCTTTAGGCGAAAGAATTGCAAAGGTCATTGAATTCTGTGAAAACGAAAGCATTGAATTCGAGGTCTTTTCGCCGTTTTCCTGCTTAAGTGAGCATATTACAAGGGATAATTGGAAGGCTCTGATTGAATATCTCGAAAAACTTGATTTCGCAAAATACAAGGGAGTCATAATTCTTCACGGAAGTGATACGCTTGCGTACACATCGTCAATAGTCGCAAATGCTTTTCCAAACGAGAGTATCGTATTAGTTGCTTCAAACAAGCCTATTGACGAGACGGAAAGCAACGGCATAAGAAACTTCAACGCCGCAGTCGAACATATCAAAAGCGGAATGATAGGCGTTTTCGTTTCTTATGAAGGAATTTTCAAAGCAAATTGTATAACAAGTGCCGACATCAACGACCGATTTTATGCACTTGAAAAAACAGCTTCTCCGACAGGCAGAAGAAAAATCAGCAACAAAAATGTGCTGATTATCAAACCATATCCCGAAATTGATATGGATGTTTATGATTTTTCAAGGGTTGATGAAATCCTGTTTGAAATGTATCACAGTGCAACCGTGCCCAAGCAGATTTCGAAATTCTGTAAGGACACAATAATCCCCTATCGTTTTGTTACACATTGCAAAAGTGCCGATTACGAAACCTCCGTTGGTTTAGACAATATCATTTTTTCCTGCACTATCGAAAACGCCTACGCAATGGCGATATTAGAATAACAAAAGCCACAGTAACATCCTCTCAAAAAAGATGTCACTGTGGTTTTCTTTTTAGGCAGTAGGGTAACGGTAATAATCCGAACCGTGGTTAAAATTGGCTGATTTGTCTAATAATAAATTATCGAATTCGGACTTCTTCCTTTGTTTTGAATCTATATCCGTAGCTGTCAAGGAGTCGCATTTTATTCAACGCAACCGTTGCACCCTTACCGGCACAAAGATTAGGATAAGGTGCAATTTCAACATCCATATCAAGCTCGTCGGAAATCAGCTTATCCATACCATAAAGCTCAGCAGAGCCGCCTGTCAAAATTATATGCGACGCAACAATATCCGAAACAAGCTGCGGCGAGGTACGCTCAAGCATAGCCTTTGCTGTTGAAACAATCTCCTGAAGCAATGGCTTTAGACAATGATAAATTTCTGATGAAGAGACCTCAACAGTCATCGGCATACCATTTTTGACACTTCTGCCCTTAACTGTCATAGTGATTTTATCCTCTCTGGGAACGGCACAGCCTATTTGCTTTTTTATCTCCTCGGCAGTACGAATACCGATAAGCACATCATATTTTTCCTTTACAAATCTTGCGATTTCCTCGTCAAACGCATTTCCGGCAATATTTACATTTTCGCATTGGCTCATTGTACCCTGCGAAATGACCGCCATATCCGTTGTACCGCCGCCGATATTAATCACAAATGCACCATTAGGCTGAAGCGGATCTACTCCGGCACCGAATGCGGCACAAAGAGGCTCCTCGACCAAACAAACAGATCTCGCTCCCGCAGAAATTATAACAGATATAATCGTTCTTTTTTCTACATCAGTTGCGAGTGCCGGAACGCTTGCAACAACTCTTGGCTTAAAAATATTCTTTTTTATCACTCGCGATATGAAATATCTAATCATTTGCTGAGTCATATTGTACGAGCTGATTGCACCATCGCGAAGAGGCTGCATAACTGTAATTCCTGCAGGCTCGCGGCCCTCTAGATAATATGCTCTTCTTCCTGCATAAAGCATTTTCTCCGTTTCGGTATTGTACGCAACATAGCTCGGCTCGTTTATTACAACTCCTTTGTTAGGAATAGTTATAACCAAATTACTTGTTCCTAAATCTATGCCTAAATCATAACCAAACATTACTTACATCCTTAAAAGTTTATATATGTATATTACAACACAGACTATAAAAAGTCAATCAATACAAGGGCAAATCCCTGTCGTCATTCATAATAAAATACTTTAGTGCACTATACCGTCTTGATTTTTTATCATTGTCAACCATTTGCTTGATATTAGACTCGTCACCGACCAAAACAAGGAGTCGCTTTGCTCTGGTAAGAGCCGTATAGAAAAGATTTCTATACGCAAGTCTCGGAGGAACAGAAAGCACAGGCATAACAACACATTCGAATTCGCTTCCCTGCGACTTATGAACAGTCATAGCATATGCAAGCTCAAGCTCTCTAATACTTTCGAAGCTATACATCGCTTCCTTATCATCATAACGAACGCTGATTATATCGTTAGCTCTATCAATTCGAGTCAATATTCCTATATCCCCGTTGAACACACCCGATCCGCTTTCGCCGTTTTTGAACCAAGGAACATCATAGTTATTCTTAATCTGCATAACTCTGTCGCCCTCACGCAGAATATAGCCTTTATATCGAATTTCACGCTTATCCTTTTCAGGCGGATTAAGAACATCCTGAAGTATATTATTTATGGTTTGAGTTCCAAGCTCACCCTTTCGTCCCGGACAAAGCACCTGAATATCGCCCATAGGTTCAAATCCGTAGCCTGCCGGCAATCGGGTAGTTACAAGCTCCTTAAGCTTTTTCAATGCATTATAGCGATTACTCTCACGCAGAAGGAAGAAATCGCTTTCGATTGAATTATCAAATTCGGGCATATCTCCGTGCACAACCCTGTGTGCATTAGTAACAATTTTGCTCTTCATTGCCTGACGAAACACCTTATCAAGCACAACGGTATGAATAATTCCGCTATCAATCATATCACGAAGCACATTTCCTGCACCGACCGGCGGAAGCTGATTTTGGTCTCCCACCATAATGAGTCGACAATGCAGAGGCAATGCATCAAGGAGTGCCGAAAATAGTGTTATATCAACCATAGAAAGCTCGTCAACTATTACAGCATCAAAATCAAGTGGATTACGCAAATCATGTGCAAAGCTTTGGACACTTTCACCTTCCTTATATTCAACCTCCAAAAGACGATGAATCGTCTTCGCCTCGTAGCCTGTAAGCTCCTCCATACGCTGTGCGGCTCTGCCCGTCGGTGCGGCAAGTGCAACCTTCAAACCTCGATTATGCATAAGCTGAATAATGCCCTTAACAGTTGTCGTTTTTCCCGTACCGGGTCCGCCTGTCAAAATCAGCAAGCCTTTTTTTACTGCAATTTCAATAGCCTCACGCTGTTTTTCATCAAATTTTATATTACTGCTGCCTTCAAATGCATATATCTCCGAGGCTTCCATTTTGTTTTGTATAGGAGGATATTCGGTCATAATTTTAATTCGCTCGGCGACACTATGCTCGCAACGATAAATTTCCGGCAAAAACAAAAATTCTCTGCCTTCAATCTCCTTTTGCACCACCGAACCGCTTTCAACAGCATTATCAATCGCCAAATCAACATCGTCATCATTGCACTCAAGCAGTTCCTTTGCCGGAGTAAACATTCTATTTCTTGGAATGCAGGTGTGTCCATTTCCTAAATTATGACGCAAAATGTAGCAAATACCTGCCTGTGCCCGACAATCAAACGGCGGCTTTTCTGTAAGTCGCTCAACTATTTCATCTGCTCTAAGGAATGTAATTCCTGTTTGCTCTCCAATTAGTGCATACGGATTCGCCCTTACAATATCGAGTGCCTCGCCTCTAAAAAGATTGTACGTCTTTAGTGCTTCATTCTGGGTAAAGCCTAATGAGGTCAAGCCTGTCAACGCCTCTCGGGAAGCAAATTGGCACTTAAAATCCTTGGAAATCTCCCTTGCTTTCGTTGCCGATATTCCCTTAATCTTTGCAAGACGCTCCGGCTCATTTTCGAGAACATCGAAGGTTTGGGTGCCGAATGCTTCGACAATTTTTGTCGCAGTTGCCGCACGAACTCCTCGAACTATTCCCGATGAAAGATAAGCAAGAATTCCGCTAATATCGGCAGGCAGGCGTTGAACAACAGACTCAGCTTGAAACTGTCGACCAAAGGATTGATGAAATCCCCAATGACCGACACATTCAACCTCCGTTCCGACAGCAAGCTGTCCTATTGCACCTACGACAGTAACAGACTCCTCGTTGGTATTTATCTCGGCAACACAGAAGCCTGTATTTTCGTTATAGAAGGTAACATCCTCAACGATACCTATTAAATTGCTTTGAACATCATTTTCCATAATCAAAACCTCAAAAGCTATTATACCACAAAGAAGCCGGAAATGCAAAACACACAAGCAGCATTATTGAAAACAAAAAGAGTAGGACATAGCCTACTCTTTTGGTATTGGTTAGTTAGATTACTCGTTAATAGAAACTACAACGCCTGAACCTACTGTTCTACCACCCTCACGGATAGCGAAACGAAGACCTTCTTCGATAGCGATTGGAGTGATGAGCTCAACGTTCATATCAACGTTATCGCCAGGCATACACATCTCAACGCCTTCAGGAAGTGTGATAACACCTGTTACGTCTGTTGTTCTGAAATAGAACTGTGGACGATAGTTGTTGAAGAAAGGAGTATGACGGCCACCCTCGTCCTTTGAAAGAACGTAAACCTGACCTGTGAACTTGGTGTGTGGGTGAATTGAACCAGGAGCAGCAAGAACTTGGCCTCTCTTGATGTCAGTTCTCTGAACACCACGAAGGAGACAACCGATGTTGTCACCAGCCTCAGCGTAGTCA
>CAMFPZ010000038.1 GCA_945979635.1 uncultured Eubacterium sp. | reverse complement strand
CAATAAGGTCGGAGGTTGCAAGGTCAATTTCGTCCTGTGTCTTGGATTTATCGCCAAGAACCTCGAGTGCCTTTTCATAGGCCTCCTTAAACTTCATACCATAGGAGTATTCATAGTTTGTATAATCAACGCTTTCGTATTCCTCGATTGCCGCCTTAAGTCCCGATCTGTCGCCCTCAGAGGAAACCTGACACTCGCCGTTTACACCGCCGTCGTAAGATACGCAACGAACGATAGTTGAGCCTGCTCCTACAAAATGAACAGTGCCGTCCTGATCAACTGTTGCAACGCTCGCGTCGTCAGTCTCCCAGAAATAATCCTGAATGTCAGCAGCAGCGATGTGAAGAAGCGATGAGCCTTCAGGAAGAATCTTTACTGTAAGCTTCTCGCTTGTTCCGATTGCTCCTGTGATATTATCCTTCGAAAGCTGAACGCCTGTTACAGGGTTGTATGAGAATGATACCCAAACGCTGTCCTGATATTCGTTACCAAACGCGTCGGTTACTGTACAGGTGATTGAACCATAGCAGGACTTATTTGCAGTCGGTGAGCAAACACCATCTGACGAAACGGAAATATCAGTTGTTGATGAAACCCAAGAGGTTGACTGATACGAAGCGTTGTTAGGATAAAGTCTAACATTCAAATCGAGCTTCGCGTTCTTGTAGCTGATACCCTCCTTGAGAAGACGGAGGTCATATTGATAGAATTCAGCGGTCGGCTCACCATCGAGATAAAGCTCAACCTTTTGAATGTCAATAAATTTCTTGAGGTTTTTATATGCTGTGTTGAGCTTTTCGTATTGAGCGTCAACAGCCTCCTGACTCGAGTTCTGCTCAGCAACCATTCTTTCCGCTTCTGCCTTTGCTTCGATATACGGAGCCCAGGTTTCCGGATAGTAGCTAAGCTCGTTAAGTGAGAGGTCGTTGAGCTGGTTAATAAGAAGCTCAAGATTATTATAGTTTGTATCAACCGTTACAACACATTCGGCAATATATCCGCCGTCGGCTGTAACGCAGGTGATGATTGCGTTTCCGCCGTAAACATAAGTAAGAACACCCTCGTCGTCAACAGTAACAACCTTCTCGTTGTTTGAATACCAGAACACATCCGTAACGCTTGCATCGGATTTTCCGAGAATATTCTTCGGAAGCACCGTGGCAGTCATTTGCTTTTGGTTTCCAATCTTTGCGTCAGTGATTCTGTATGTATCGAGCTCAACGCCCGTTGCCTTTGTTCTTGCAAAAGCAATATGCTTTGTGTCTGAAACAGTTGTTCCGTTATAGTCGGTAACGGTGCAGGTGATATCTGCCGCACAAGGGTCGTTAGATGTCGGACGGCAAACGCCGTTTTCATCAACGCTTATGCTGCTGTTCGATGAAGTCCAAACCTCCTTGGAATACATAGCACCCACCGGCTTGATGGCAAAATCAAAGTCATAGCTGTAATTCTTGTAGTTCTTTGTTGAACCAACCTTTACAGTTACAAAGTCGCTGCTAAGCTCCTCCTTGTTTGTACCCTTAATCTCGACTCCCGAAATTCCAACAAAGCCGCCAACCTTGATGAACGCAGCGAGAAGCTCTGCCGCAGCGGTATCAACAACATTTTGAGAAGCCATTTCCTGTTCGTAGAAAACTGTATTTGCCATATCCAGCTTTCTCATATATGTTCTGTAGTAATCCTTATTATGCTTCGTATAGAGCACGATAGAATTTTCGCAGATTCCGATAATTTCCTCAAGGTATTGCTTATCCGGTTTAACAGTTACCTCGATTGAATCCATATATGCACCGTCGGCAGATACGCAGTAAAGCGTTGCAGTACCTACATCGTTTGCATGAAGAACTGCGTCATAGTTATCGTTGCCCTTACCTTCAACAGAAAAGATCTCCGGATCGGAGCTGTACCAGTTTGCACCATAGCACGCATAAAATCTGCTGGTCCAAGTACCGTCGAATGTGAGCGTATGGGTAGCGTCGGCATCCTTGCCGTTTATCATAGTGATTTCTTCCTGGTCGATAACATTCGAGATAACATCATTTCTTGTTACGCAGACTGTGATAACATTCGACATTACCTCGCCGTCGTTTGAAACAGCGTAGATATTGAAGGTATCTGTTTGCTCGTGGTTATCTCCGTGTGTAATATCAATAGAATGTGTGTCGGTAGAAATCGCTGTATCGTAATGCTTGTTATCCACAACCCATTTGAGGTTTTGGTCGGTAGCATCGGCAGGCTCTACAGTCGCCTTGATGTTTACGCCCTTCTGGAAATACATATTACCAACGCCGATTTTTACAGTTGCATACTGATAATCCTTGCCGTTGATATTTATCGTTTCATTTCTGCTGAGATTACCGTTGCCGTCAGAGGTAAGACGCCCGGTAACACCGATTCTGATATTTTCAACAGGAATACCTGTTTCAACCTCTTTGGTTGCGATATAAGAGCTGATTTCGTAAAAGCTTCCGTCAGAAAGGAGGTAGCCTGTCTGTGCTTGGAACGCGATAGTTGTTTTACCGCCGGCGAGAGGCTCGAAATGTCCTCTTGAATCAATTTTACCAACATTATCGGGGTCAACCGCAGGCTCGTCGGCATTTGCCCAAATATATGTTGGGTTGCCATCCTCGTCCTCACCGGAAACGATACCCCATTTTGTATAGAGATTTTCGCTTTCTGCAACACGCTTCGGATAAATAGTGTATGAAAAGTCCTCGGTTTCCTCGATACCGACAATATCCTTGCCGTTAATGTCAACCTTGGAAATATACTTACCTGTCTTACCTGTTACGGTCATTGTTATACTACGCTCAACATTATTTGTTGTTGAAAGAGCATAGATTGTACAAGTCTGTGAAGAAAGTGCACCGAGTGAACCGCCGGCATCAAGACCTGTTACAACACCCGTTTCAGGATCAACACAGGCAATGTTAGGGTCGGATGAACGCCAAACGATGTCCGAAACATCACCGACAGTAGGAACAAGGTTAGTAGGAACGAGCTGAACCTGTGTACCCTCCTTTACCGAATTAACTCCCTCGATATCGAAGCCCTCAAGAGGCTGCGAAGGAACGACGGTAAAGTCGATTGTGTCGTTATATGCAAACTGCAAGCAGAGGTTTGCAATAACCTCAACAGCAGTAGCGGTAAGCTGAACAGGGTCGGCAGTATCGCCTACAATATCGGCAACCGCAAAGCACGCATCGAGAATACCGGCAAGCACCGTACGGTTAATATCAATACCGATGTACTTAATAAGAATATCTGCCGCCTTTTGGGTGTCGATAGTTCCTGTATTTTCGAGTTGATAGAAATAGTTGATGAATTTCAGAAGTCCTTCAACAACATCCTCGGAGTCAGGCGATGCCATAATTGTACAAGTACCTGTGTTCTTAAACTTAACAAGACCGCCGTCGTCAACGGTTGCAACAACTCTGCCCTGTGTGAAGATTGAAGACGACTTTACCGAATAAACGGTTCCGTAATTCAGTCTCTGCGGAGTTGTTATAGCATAAAGCTGAACCTGACCGCCCTTTGCAACAGTAGTAGGTACCTGTGACTTGTTTGTAAAGTGAGTTCCGTTCGGAAGGAAATTAGCATACCATTCCTCATTTCTCTTTACAACAATCTGCACAACATCATCTGCAACCTGTTCGCCGTTTCCGTCATAAAGTACACAGTGAATATTTGAATTGATTGTGTCGAGATATGTTCTCAAAGAGTCGATAAGCTGACCCTCATAGGACTCTATCTGGTCGGCAATAATCGAGTTAGAGCCGAGAGTTTCTTCGAGAATGGCAACAATTGCGTCTGTGTCCATTGAGTCGAGGTCAACATACTGGTTAAAGAACGCCTTTTCGAGAATAGGTGCAAGCACCTTGCCCAAAATCGGAATAGTCTTTACCTCGTTATCAATCCACAAGTGGATTACTGCACCCTTTGATGAGTCGAACGCCTTTACCTTACCGTTTTGGTCAACATCGGCAAGGGCAGGTGCCTCGGAGTACCATTTTACATAACCGTTATCGGGGAATACGGAGTCGATAAGCTTGTACTTGAGCTGAAGCTCGTCGCCCTCGAACATATATTCCTTGTAGACGGTTACGCCGTCCTCCTCATAGGTCGGAACGATTGTGTCTGTTTCGCCGTAGAAGATCTGCAAATCGTGGTAGCCCTCTACGCCGTCACCCGCAAAAGCCGCCGTAGCAGGTAACAAGCCTGTTACTGCCAAAAGAACGGCCAAAAGCACGCTGAGTGCTTTTTGGGCAAATCTTTTTTTCATACAAATTCCTCCTTCGCAGAATTGTTCAGCACTATATAATACATAATATAATATATTATATAAAAAATATTCGTACACAATAATTATAACCCCATTACCTAATTCCGTCAACACCGAGTATAACGGCATTATACCCAAAATTTATTTTTACATTTTGTTAATTTTATACAAAAAATAGCTCCCCTTGCAATAAGGGGAGCTGTTGTATTAGTAGACTTATTGCGAATAAATCACTCGCTTTACCCGATTCCTGTCAGGAGTTATTTCTTCGGAACAATCTTGTCCTTACCGCCCATATACATACGAAGTGCTTCGGGAATTGATACTGTTCCGTCCTCGTTGAGATTGTTTTCGAGGAACGCAATGAGCATTCTCGGAGGAGCAACTACTGTGTTATTAAGAGTGTGAGCGAGATAATTTCCTTCCTTGCCCTTAACGCGAATTTTAAGTCTGCGTGCCTGTGCGTCTGTAAGATTTGAGCATGAGCCAACCTCAAAATATTTCTTCTGTCTCGGTGACCAAGCCTCAACATCAACGCTCTTAACCTTTAGGTCTGCAAGGTCGCCCGAACAACATTCGAGCGTTCTTACAGGAATATCGAGGCTTCTGAAAAGATCTACTGTGTTCTGCCACAGCTTGTCGAACCAATACATCGACTCCTCAGGCTTACACACAACAACCATTTCCTGCTTTTCGAACTGATGAATACGATAAACGCCACGCTCCTCTATGCCGTGAGCACCCTTTTCCTTACGGAAGCATGGTGAATAGGATGTGAGAGTCAGAGGAAGCTTCTCCTCCGGTGTGATTGTATCAATAAACTTACCAATCATAGAGTGCTCGGATGTGCCGATAAGGTACAAATCCTCGCCCTCAATCTTATACATCATAGCGTCCATTTCCTCGAAGCTCATAACGCCTGTAACGACATTGCTTCTAATCATAAACGGAGGCACAACATATGTAAAGCCCCTGTCAATCATAAAGTCACGAGCATAGCTGATTACGGCACTGTGAAGGCGCGCAATATCCCCCATAAGATAATAGAATCCGTTGCCTGCAACTCTGCCGGCTGCCTCCATATCTATGCCATCAAAGGTTTCCATAATATCGGTGTGGTAAGGGATTTCGTACTCCGGAACAACAGGCTCGCCGTATTTTTGAACCTCAACATTTTCACTGTCGTCCTTACCAATCGGAACAGACTCGTCGATGATGTTAGGAATCATCATCATTTTCTGTGTAACATCGTTTGTGAGCTGTGTTTCTCTTGCAGCAAGCTCCTCAAGCTCCTTTGCCTGTGCCGTAACCTGTTCCTTGAGGGCCATACCCTCCTCACGCTTTCCCTGTGCCATAAGAGCACCGATTTCCTTCGAAATCTTATTACGGTTTGCACGAAGCTCATCCGCTCTCGCAACAACCGCTCTACGCTCCTCGTCGAGTGCAATTACCTCGTCAACGAGGGGAAGCTTCTTGTCCTGAAACTTCTTCTTTATGTTCTCCTTAACCAACTCGGGATTTTCCCTTACAAATTTAATATCAAGCATTTTCTTTCTCCTAATGTTTATGTGAAATATTTATTTTGCTATTGTATTTGCAATATTTTTAAGGTCCTCAAGAGTGTAAAATTCTATCTCAAGAGTGCCCTTATTTCTTCCGTTATAGACCTTGACTCTTGTGCCGAGTGCATCGCTCAACGCAATCTCGACCTCGTCATAAAAGCTGTCTCTACGCTTCGTTGCAGAAGTCTTGAAAGCCTTTGCAGCAGGGCGTTTCGCCATTTTCTCGACATCTCGTACCGTGAGCTTTTTTGCGACAATTTGCTCGGCACATTCAATCATCATAGCCGGATTCTCGAAAGCAAGCAATGCTCTTGCGTGACCTGCCGAAATGAAGCCGTCCTTAGTAAGCGAGCGTACCTCCTCGGGCAATCTCAAAAGACGCAGGGAGTTTGTTATTGCCGGTCTGGATTTTCCAACTGAAACGGCAACCTCCTCTTGAGTATAGCCGCATTTATCTATGAGTGCCTGCAAGCCCTCTGCCTCTTCAATAGGGTTGAGGTCCTCTCTTTGCAGATTTTCGATAATAGCGATTTCCATCGCCTCGGTATCGGATAATTCCTTAATAATTACAGGAACCTCCTTGAGCTCTGCCATACGAGAAGCTCTCCAACGGCGTTCGCCGGCAACGAGCTGATAGCCGCCTGTTGTAAGAGGTCTTACCAGTAACGGCTGTAACACACCATGTAGTTTAATTGAATCCGCAAGCTCCTGAAGAGCCACCTCATCGAAGGTTTTTCGAGGCTGTTCCTTGTTAGGAACTATTTCGTTTATGTTCAAGGTGCTTGCCGATACCATTGAATCGGTATTGTTTTCGAGCATAAGAGCTCCCAAGCCCTTGCCGAGTCCTGATTGCTTAGCCATAAATCCTCCTTATTTATTTGCTTTTAAGAATTCATCAACAAATTTTTTGTACGCAAAGCTGGGCTTCGAGTACTTTTCGTAGTAAACAACAGGCTGTCCGAAGCTCGGAGCCTCTGCAACCTTTACACTTCGCGGTATCATAGCCTTGTACGGCTTATTAGGGAAATACCTTGAAACCTCGTCAATTACCTGTTGAGTGAGCTTCAAACGACTGTCATACATAGTGAATAACACGCCCTCAAGCTCCAAATGCTCGTTGTAGTGTTGTTTTATAGTTCTATATGTAGAAACGAGCTGGCTCAAGCCCTCAAGTGCATAATATTCGCACTGAAGCGGGACAATCAGCGTGTCCGAAGCCACTAAGGCATTAATCGAAAGGATACCAAGCGACGGCGGACAATCTATAATAATATAGTCAAATTCCATAACCAAAGTCGCAATCGCTCTTTTCAGTATACTGTTTCGGCCATCCTTTTCCGCAAGCTCGATTTCCGCACCTGCCAAATTCATATTAGCAGGCAAAATCCAAAGGTTTTTGAACTCTGTTTCCACCATAATGGAACGAGCACTCGTTTCGCCGATTAAAACATCATAGGTGCTGTATTCAACCGTGCTTTTATCAATGCCGACTCCGGAGGTCGAGTTGCCTTGTGGGTCTATGTCGATCAGAAGCGTTTTCTTACCCTTAAGACCGAGACAAGCCGCCATATTTACGCAGGTAGTTGTTTTTCCCACGCCGCCTTTTTGGTTAAATATCGCAACGGTTTTGCCCATATTTTCACCTCTCTTTATAATATATACTACATTATACTACCCGAACCGAAATATATCAAGGTGAATATATGGTGTATGTTTCATGTGAAACACTATATATTGTTTTGCATTAGGCAATAAAGAGCAATCCGAACCGTGGTTAAAATTGGTTGATTTGCC
>CAMFPZ010000037.1 GCA_945979635.1 uncultured Eubacterium sp. | reverse complement strand
CCGAGGGCTTCTATACAGGCGTCCAATAGCATGGTACTGTCTGTACCGCCCGAAAAAGCTACGGCAACCGAGCCATAGCTTTTTATTATTTGCTTCAGTTTTTCGTATTTTTCAACAAAATTCATAGCTTACTTTTTCTTTTTGCGATTTCTCAAAACAATCATAAATATCATACCGATAATTCCGCCGCCGGCATTCATCATCATATCCGTCATAGTATCAACCAAGCCGAGATAACCGTATTCGTTACGATACCTTGTTATATCAATCATTTGAGTTTCGGGTCCGAGCTTCGAAAGCTGAAGATTCGTTCCGTGGAGCGTATCCATAAGGAACTCGTAGAATTCCCATCCCACGGCAATAGAAAGTGCAAACATAATACTGAACAAAGCAGCAAGAGTTGCTGCACACTGTCCCTTCTTCCGCTGAATGATAACGGCAAAATCATAGCCAAAGCTCGCACAAACTATTCCCGACAAAATATGCATAAAATTATCAAACCAGCTTATGCTGTCGAACAGCCCGAAATACGAGCCCGGCACAATGCCGACGAAAATAATAATATTCAGCATAGTTTGGCTCAATGGCGGAACCTCGATAATAAAGCTCGTGTGGCCGAATATTTGGAACATATCCCAAAGATGGGTGAATATAAAGCAAAATACGCTCTCAAATCCCATAACCAAATCACCCTGAACGAAGCTATATCCTGCACAAATGAGCATACTTACCCTGACAACAAGCCAAAATATAAGCTGTGCCTTTGGAATTTCATTTATTGGGTCTTTTCTTAATTTATAAGCCATATTTCAATAGCCTTTCTATTTTCTATCAGAGTATTCTTGTTTCTTATTGTCGAGATATGAAACATTAACATAATCAGGCAATCCGTCGCGATACGGAATCTGTGCAACGCCCTTAACCAGCGGCTTTATATACTCTATCATATCATCCGTAACATCATTGCCCTCGTCATTTATCCACTGACGAGGAAATCTTTTTATTGCATTTGCAACAACACTAACCTTTTCGGTGTAGTATTCAACAGCATAGGGAGCGTTTGATATTCTTCTTAAGGTAGAAAACACACCGCTTTCACCCGCAACCGCCGCCTTAACCGCATAAATACCAAGATTCTGTGCCTCGGTTATATCCGTAAGTGATGCTGTATGTCCTGCACTTCTCTGCAAAACGGAAAGCTCAAGCGAACGAACCTTGCACCCGATTTGTTCCTCAACAACCTCCTGAAGGTATGCACTCGCACCGGAAAGCATTTTGTGTCCGAATTTGTCAACCATATCGCCTTTTGCAGAAATATATTCGCCGTTTTCATCGCGAATTCCCTCGCTGACTACAACGATAACAGAATTATATTCCTCGAGCTTACGCTTTACATCTCCAATAAATTTTTCAACAGAAAACGCAACCTCCGGAAGATAAATAAGATGGGGTGCAACATTCTTGCTGTCTCTCGAGAGAACGCTTGCGGCTGCAAGCCAACCTGCATCTCTGCCCATAGCCTCTATGATATGAACCGACTTTGAGCTGTAAATAGCTGTGTCGTAGGTTACATTTCTTACAGCAAGTGCAACATACTTTGCCGCCGACGCAAATCCGGGTGAATGGTCTATTCCGACAAGGTCGTTATCAATCGTTTTCGGAATTCCGACAACCTTTATGTCAATATCGTTCTCCTCAACATATTTTGAAAGCTTCTCGACGGTATCCATTGAATCATTTCCGCCGATATAGAGGAAATACCCTATGTCGTATTTCTTCAACGCCTTAATAATACGCTCGTATTCGTCTTTGTCGCCCGAAAGCTTAAATCTGCACGAGCCGAGAAACATAGCAGGAGTCATACTGAGTCGATTAAGCCTCGACGGTCTGTTTGCAAAATGCTCGGTCAGGTTTTTTACATTATCCTCAAGTAAGCCCTGTATGCCGTGAACCATACCATAAACAGTGTCTATATCCGTATACCTGAATGCATAGTCAATTGCACCGGCAAGACTTGCATTTATAACTGCAGTCGGACCGCCCGACTGTCCGATAATCATATTTTTTGCCATTTAACCTATCCCTTTATGTTTTATTCTCTCTTATATAATCCGCAATAATTATGTATTATATAACGAAATCTCACATATTGCAACACATCTTTGCCCGTCATATTCCAACATTTTCCAAAAGGATTAAAAAATGCCGTTTTTTCGACATAATGCATATTTTGAGCGACACTTGGAAAAATACCATAAAAGAAAAACAGTGTGGAGTGATTGAATGAGAAATACAGATGCACGCAAGGTCGCGATAATCGGGTGCGGATTTGTCGGTTCGGCGACAGCATTTGCACTAATGCAAAGCGGTATGTTCAGCGAGATGGTTTTGATTGACGCAAACGGCGACAAGGCATACGGCGAGGCGTTGGATATAGGCCACGGACTGCCGTTTTCGAAGCCGATGCAAATTTATTCCGGAGGATACGACGATATTTCGGACGCATCTATTTTGATAATCACGGCAGGAGCAGGACAGAAGCCGGGCGAAACGAGGCTTGATTTGGTGCACAAAAACACACAGATTTTTAAATCCATTATTGCCGAAATTTCGAAACGAAGCTTCAACGGAATTCTACTCGTTGTGTCAAATCCCGTTGACATCCTCACCTATGTTTCGTACAAGCTGTCCGGTCTGCCGTCAAATCAGGTTTTCGGCTCGGGCACTGTACTTGACACGGCACGATTGAAGTATCTTTTGGGCGAGCATTTCGGAGTAGATTCCCGAAGCGTACACGCATTTATTCTGGGCGAACACGGCGACAGTGAAATTGCTGCATTTTCGTCGGCAAATGTTTCAGGAATTCCGCTAAAGGAATTTTGCGAAGAGCGAAACAGATGCGATTGTACCGATGAAGCATTGGACAGGGTTGCTCTTGAGGTCAAGAACAGTGCGTACGAAATTATTGACAAAAAAGCCGCCACATATTACGGAATTGCGATGAGCGTTAGGCGAATTTGCGAGGCGATTGTGCTCGACCAAAAATCCATTCTTCCCGTTTCGAGCGTTCAAAACGGACTATACGGCTTTGATTCCGTTGCATTAAGTATGCCATCAATTATCGGCGAGCACGGAGTTGAACGGCAGGTAAAGATTTCTTTAAGCGAGAGCGAGGAGAGGGCAATAATGAATTCCGCCCAAACGCTTAAGGAAATTATTTCTACTCTCGCTTTGGAAAATTAAATTAATAGGATATATAAAACAACAAACGGAACACTGAAAGCAGCGTTCCGTTTGTTTTTTGCTTTTATAATTCCTTATATATTGTTTGGAGTGCCTTGCGGTCGAGCTTGCCGTTTGCGTTCTTCGGCATATCCTTGATGCGGAGCACCTTATCCGGATACATATACGCAGGCACCTTATTCTTTACTGCGTCGAGCACAACATTCGGGTCCTTTACGGCACCCTCGTATACGAGTGCAAGACAATCAGCCTCCTTGTCGTAAACGCAGGCACACGCCTTTACCTTCGGCACGCTGTTTGCACCTGCCTCGATTTCGCCAAGCTCAATACGATAGCCCTGTCGCTTAATCTGGAAATCCTTACGGCTGATGTAAATTATCTCGCCGAGCTCGTTGTACTTAACAATATCGCCGGTCTTGTACACTCTTTCGGGATAGTATGGATTGAGTGGGTTTTGAACAAAAGCCTCGGCGGTCTTTTCGGGATTCTTATAGTAGCCGTCAGCCATAAAGGTTGTGCGGGCATAGAGTTCTCCCTCTTCGCCCTCTGCGGCAAGCTTGCCATCATTGTTTACGATGAACACATCGCAGTTGTCACAATGCTTTCCGATAGGAAGGCTGTCATCGTCCGCGAAATCGCGATTAACTACATAGAAGGTGCAAATATCGGTTGTTTCGGTAGGGCCGAAAAGGTTTGCATAAACAATACTCTCGTCAAGATTCTTAATCCAATAGTTGAGCTGCTTTGTCGGCATAACCTCTCCTGCGAAAAGAACGGTCTTGAGGTATTCCGGCTTTGCAACATCAAACACCTTATAGTTTGGCATAAGTGAAATAGCGGTCGGCACCCAATAAATTGTATTAATCTCGTTCTCGTTAAGAAATTCAACGAGCTTGATTGGGAAAATGAAATACTGCTTTGGTATAATATGATAGGTACAGCCGCACTTTACGGTTGAATAGAAGTCAGTAACGGACATACTGAAATAGAGTGGAGTTTGTGAGCCGAAGGAGGTAGCTTCATCAAACTTGAATTCCTCCGTTACCCAGTTGATATAGCTTATAAGTGCTCTGTGGCTGACAACAGTTCCCTTCGGCATACCGGTTGAACCGGATGTAAAGAGAATATATGCGGTGTCCATATCACACATAGAGCTGCGTATATCGATAAGCACAGCCTCATCAACCTCTGCCTTAAGCATATCCTCATATAGAAAATAGTCATAGCCGAGTGATTTTGTAAGCTCCTCACTTTGTGCATCCGTCACAACAATAGGGTTGTCAAGAGTGCCGAGAATATTGAGAATTCTGTCGGCAGGAGAATGAACATCAACCACGATATAAAAATCATTTGCATAAAGTGAGCCGAGCATTGAGTCGATACAGTTTACGGTTTTGTCGATAAGCACTGCAACAGGTCGTCTTGCACCGCTATTTGCAAGGAATGCTCCGATTTTTTTTGCGTTTTCGCTAACCTCCCTGAAGGTCGCCTTACGCTCGGAATCCGTAAATCCTATCTTTTCGGGCAATCTTTCAACAGTTGCCTCAAAAAATTCAAGTACATTTTTCATATTTTGCCTCCGAATTATAACAAATTAACATAGTTCGTGCGTATTATACCACATTATTTCTGCTTTGTAAATCTTTTATAATTTGAAGATACAAAGAATTTCATTCACCCAAAAAACGACATGTTCGTTCTTTAACATTATGTACAAATTGTAAAAAAAAATCGTATTTTCGTATTGACTATTCATCACTACAAATATACAATATAAGATAGATTAGTATAAGAAAACGGTGTTATTGGCACCAATTTGATATATTTTGTATATACGAGGACTGGTATGGAGAAAATTAGGGAAAAATTCAATATTCGATGGACACTGGTGTTGTACGATATTTTAGCGTTCGTAGTTACCGATGCATCATTGTTGCTGGTATATAATAGATACCTGAATTTGTCTATTAAGGACATTGTAATCAATTCGGTAATGGCACTCGGAAGCATCTTGCTTTGTCGCTTTATATTCAATGTGTACAAACAAATTTGGCGATACGGCGGAATCCAGTGCTACATATTGTTTTTGATGACAGATTGCATCGGCTCGTTGTTGTTCTTTGCGTTGGAATATTCACTACCGGCTATTTTCCACTTCAGAAAATTTATGTTTGCGATTATGGTAGCTCTCGTCAGCTTCAACACTCTCTTGACTCTTGCTATGAGAATGCTGTATCGCTACTGCTACAAATGCGGAAATCAAATAACCCTCAAGGGCAAGCTTCTTCGCTTTATGCTTCGCGTTTTTGCCCATGTTGAGATTCAAAAAAAGGACGAAACCCAAAAGATTAAGGTTGCTATCGTAGGTGCCGGCAAGGTTGGTGTAAGCCTTGCAGACGAATTGCTCAACAACAATGGTGCGGCATATACCCCCAGATGCTTCATTGACGAAATGGCATCCAAAATCGGTCGTTCAATCCAAGGAATTCCTGTATATTCCGAAGCGGAGGCAACCTTCGAAAAGCTAAAAGAGCTAAAGATTCAGGAAATTATCATAGCCCTTCCGCAGATAGACGGCAAGAAAAAGCTGAACCTCTACGACTACTATAAAAAAACAGGATGTAAAATAAAGGTCTATGATTATCCTACGGTTCAAACTGCCGGAGCAAAAAGACAGCTTCGTGAATTCGATATTGAGGACCTCCTGTTCAGAAAGCCTCTTGATGTTTTCGATGAAAGAACCCACTCGTATTACAAAGACAAGGTTGTTCTCATCACAGGCGGCGGAGGCTCAATAGGTAGTGAGCTTTGCAGACAGCTTGCAAAAATGAGTCCGAAGCAGATTATCATTCTGGATATTTACGAAAACGGCGTTTATGATGTTCAGCAGGAGCTCAAGATTAAGATGGGCGACTCTCTTGATTTAAGAGTAGAGATTGCTTCGATAACCAATAAGGTTGCTATGTCAAGAGTTTTCAGCACATATCATCCGCAGATTGTTATTAACGCTGCTGCTCATAAGCATGTTCCTCTTATGGAGCATAATTGTATTGAGGCTATCGAGAACAATGTTTTCGGCACAAAGGTTGTACTCGAATTATGCGAGGAATTCGGCACAGAGCGTTTTATGATGGTAAGCACGGACAAGGCAGTTAATCCTACTAATGTTATGGGTGCAACAAAGCGTATGTGCGAAATGATTGCACAGGGATATGCGAAGCGTGGAAATGTAAAATGCAGTGCAACGAGATTCGGAAATGTGCTCGGCAGTGCAGGCTCGGTTATTCCGCTGTTTAAACGACAAATTGCCGGAGGCGGACCTGTTACAATTACAGACAAGCGTATCATACGCTACTTTATGACAATTCCGGAGGCATCACAGCTTGTTCTTCAGTCGGGAGCTATGGCGAAAAACGGCGAGCTTTTCGTGCTTGATATGGGACAGCCTGTTAAGATTATTGATTTAGCGGAAAATATGATTAAGCTTTCGGGTGTTCAAAATATCCAAATTATTGAAACAGGACTTCGTCCGGGCGAAAAGCTTTATGAGGAGCTTTTGATTGAAACCGAAACTCTGACAAAGACCGACAACAGTTTGATATTTATTGAAAAGGATGAGTCTCTTGAATTCGATGAAATTGAGGCGAAGCTTGATGTACTCGACAGAGCGTGCAAAACCAACGATGACGATATTGCTCGCGAGGCTTTGAGGAGCGTTGTTCCGACCTTTAGGCGTCCGGAGGAGGTTAATCAGGATGTCAACGACGAGGTTAATGTCAATGCCATAACAACGGATAAGCAAAGAGAGCTTGCGTTGAACTAAATACAATAACGAATAAAAGCGGTAGACGATTTGGTCGTCTATCGCTTTTTTGTTGCTTACGGCTTTTCCCATTCCGGCGTTCCCTTTGGATGGTGAGGCGGGGCATAGATTGAATACAGCTTCAGCGGCGTGCTTCCGATATTCTTTACATTGTGCCATGTTCCGGCAGGCACGAATATCGCATAGCTTCCGTCAACCCTTTGAGCATTCTTCAAATCCGCCTTTGTTTTTCCGAATTGAACAATTCCTCTGCCCTGTACAATCCTTAGGAATTGGTCGGTATCGTGGTGGATTTCTGCCCCGATATCGCCGCCTATCGGAATACTCATAAGCGTTGTCTGGAGATAGGTTCCCGTCCAAATTGCTCTTCTGTAATATTTGTTATGGATAGCCGCTTGGTTAATATTCAAAACATACGGATTTCCGCCGTAATCCTTTTCGTCGTCATAGTAACAGTTGTTATTCATATTCTCACTCCTAAAAATTTCTATGTCATTATATGCTTTTTCAATAATATTGACATCTTTACATAGATTTTACAAAAGGCAGCAAGAAAATTTGACCTTTAGCTGTGTAAAATATAATTGATATACAAAAAATAGGATTTGGTATATACAGCAGAAGGGAGAATAAAAATGACTGTTTTTGATACATTAAATTTAA
>CAMFPZ010000036.1 GCA_945979635.1 uncultured Eubacterium sp. | reverse complement strand
ATATAAGCCTTATTTCTGTTGGTATAGCCTTCTACATCAAAATAAGCACAGTAGATATATTCGCCGTCTGTTTTTACAACATCAGGCTTTTCAACATTCTCTTCATCTTTTACTAAAGTAGTATTGAAAATACCACCTCCACCATCCGAAACGGAAGATTCTTTTTTCAGCTCGGTTATTTTAGAATTAATTTCATCATAATCTCCAAATCCTGAAATTCTGTCTGCGTTGAACATATTTGAATTTGCCGCAAACGCAACACCACAAATCAGCACAAAACAGGCTGCGGCATAGACAAACTGTTTTATATGACTCTTTTTTTGCTTTAGTTTTATTGTTTTATGCCCGTCCATTGATAAAATCCTTTGCTTAAGCAGATCCTTATTTAGATCTTCGGGGATATCGGGTTGAGCATTGTCGAATTTATTCTTTATGAAATCAAAATCATTATTCCTCATTACAAACCCTCCTTTATGATAAATAGCTTCGCATTTTTGCGAGACTCCTGCTTAATCTTTGTCGAACATTTCCAGCCTTAAGCCCTGTTATTCGTGCAACCTCCTTGCTGTTTAGTCCGACAACCACCGAAAGCAGAACTATATTTTTATCCTCTTCGCTCAAAGCGTTCAATGCCTGCTTTAGCTCTTCTCGCTCAAAATCAATATCACTTTCGTAGGAAAGTGTATTCTTGTATTGCTCAATATCGGAATCATTACGCCTTTTTATCTGCTCCTTTACGGCAGACATACAGCCGTGGTACAAAATTGTAAAGAGCCAAGACGAAAATGACTCAGGCTTCTTCAGCCTGTTTAACTGCTCAAAGGCCTTCAGCATACAATCCTGAACAACGTCCTCGGCATCCTCAATATTACCAAGCTTATAATACGCATAATTATAAAGCCTTCTTTTGTACTTATCATAAAGAACACAAAAGGCGTTAACATCGCCCTTTTTCGCGTTTATAACCAAATCCTTTTCTATCATATTCTAACCTCCTTGACGCCGTCATAAATATAGAGTTAAAAATTGCCAAGAGTGTTACAATGAAATTTCATAAATATCACTATACAAAATGCCATAACGATTTTTCCGAATCGTTATGGCATATATTATTTTAAATATCGAATCAGAGGGCTGCCTTGATTGCGGCAAGGAGCTCGTCGTATTCCTCGTAGGCAGGGATATTAGGATAATCGTTCTTAATTGCTTCGGTTGATTTGAAGAGGAAGCCTGCCTTACTCGCCTGAATCATACCGAGGTCGTTAAAGCTGTCACCACTTGCAATAGTTTCGAATCCGCAGGACTGAAGAGCCTTAACGGTTGTAAGCTTCGACTGAGGACAACGCATCTTAAAGCCTGTAATTTCACCATTTTCCGCAACCTCAAGAGTATTGCAGAAGATAGTCGGCCAATCAAGCTTTTTCATAAGCGGAGTTGCAAACTGCTCAAAGGTGTCGGAAAGAATAATGACCTGCGTAATTGAGCGAAGCTCGTCCAAAAACTCCTTTGCTCCCGGCATAAGGTCAATTTTTGCTATAACATCCTGAATTTCCTTTAGTCCGAGACCATGCTCCTTTAGAATTTGAATTCTGTAATTCATAAGCTTATCATAATCGGGCTCATCACGAGTAGTTTTCTTAAGCTCCGGTATACCTGTTTCCTCTGCAAAGGCAATCCAAATTTCAGGAACAAGAACGCCCTCCATATCTAAGCATACAACATTCATATTATGTACCTCCAAAATAAACAGCAATAGTGTAGCACAAAAAATTTTAATGAAAATAATAGGACAATGCAGCCTAACAGCACTCGAGCCTGTCCCCGGTTTTAGTACTTTATTGGGGTAGATTCAAGATATTTATTTACCATAAGAGCTACCTTGAATACAATAGCGTCATCGAATTCTCTCAAGTCAAGACCTGTGAGCTTTTTTATCTTCTCGAGACGATAAACAAGGGTGTTACGATGAACAAAAAGCTTTCTCGAGGTTTCGGAAACATTGAGATTATTTTCGAAAAACTTTTGGATAGTAAACAGGGTTTCCTGATCAAGACTTTCGATGCTTCCACGCTTAAATACCTCGCGAAGGAACATCTCGCAAAGAGTTGTAGGAAGCTGATAAATAAGACGGGCAATGCCCAAATTGTCGTAATTTATGATTGGACGCTCATTATCGAACACCTTGCCGACCTCAAGAGCCACCTGTGCCTCCTTAAAGCTGCGTGCAAGCTCCTTAATTCCGACAACGCAGGTTCCGATTCCGACAACAGCATTGCAGTAAAACTCTGTTGAAAGAGTGTCACAAATAGACTGTGCAAGCTTTTCCAAGTCCTTTGATTCAACATTGGGTCGAACCTCTTTTACGAGAGCGATATCGGTTTCATTTATATTAATAACAAAGTCCTTTGTCTTATCGGGGAAGAAGTTTTGGATAATATCAAAGGAAGAAACCTCTGTTTTATCATCAACGCGGATAATAAAAACAACTCTTGAGGCATCGTTATTAAATCGAAGCTCACGGGACTTGATATATATATCACCGGGAAGGATATTGTCGAGAATTACATTCTTGATAAAATTCGAGCGGTCGAATTTTTCGTCATTATTCTTCTTTATTTGGTCAAGAGCAATAGCAATAATCGAAACATATCTGCGACTGGTTTCGTCCGTACCGTCAACGAAAACAGCATATTCGGGATGAATACCGTCGCCGAATGCCTTATAGGTGCAGGTATCAACACAAACCTGTGCACCGCTGAAAACTCCTGCGGCTATAATTCCCTTTTTTACCTCGCCGATTAAACCAAGCTCACTGCACGAAATAATAGCACCGCTTTCATCAACAACACCGATAATTCTATCCGTCGCCTCACGCATTTGGTTAATTATACCCTGGAACAATCTGTTTGGCATAATAGCTCCTCTCTATCAATAAACAAAATTGCACAAAAAAACATCAAATTGATTGTATATATTATACAAGCAATTTGATGAATTTGCAACCTTTTTACAAAATTTTTTTATATTTTTTGTGCTAATTGCATAAGTGGTACAAAAAAGCACAATATATTGTGCCAAGAAACAAAAAACAGCACTAAACAAAAAGCCAAATCTACTCAAATAACAACTTCAACTCATCCTCGGTTATATACCTACATTCTCCCCGGGCTAAATTCTCGTCGAGTTCGAGCGAACCCATTTTTATTCTTTTTAGTTCAACAACAGTAATTCCGTGTTTTTTGAACATTCTCTTTACCTGATGATATAAGCCCTGACGAAGAACAACCTTTGCAAGCGTTCTTTCTTCATTAAGTCCCTCAATATCAGCCTCCAAGAGCTCCTCTGTATTCAAGGTCATTCCACCCCTGAAGTCCTCAACGAGTTCATCGTCAAACGGCTTATCGAGAGACGCGATATATGTTTTGTCGATATGATGTGACGGAGAAAGAATATTATGAGCAAGAGTACCGTCATCTGTCAAAAGAACAAATCCGGTTGTATCTTTATCAAGTCTGCCGGCAGGAAACAATCCTCTTCTCTTCATATCATCCGGAACAAGGTCGACCACGGTCGTTTCACCTTTTCCGTCAGATGCCGAAATTACACCCTTCGGCTTATTAAGCATAATATACACAAACTTGTTGTTGCTTATTATTTTTCCGTCAACATATATTTCGGCGTTATCCTCGCATTTTTCATCAACGCTTTTAACCATTACGCCGTTTATCATTATTCTGCCCTGCTTAATAAACTGTCTTGCATCTCTTCGAGAAACATTCAGCTCACGGGCTAAAATCTTATCTATTCTTGTCATCCAACGCTACCAAAAATCCGTCTCTCGCCGATGTGTCGCATAGGTCAGCACCTATCAAAACTCCGTCGCAAACAAGCAGATTTGCTATCACATTATCATTATTCTTATAATTTGTTACATTATATGTAAACATCTTGGCATTTCTGCCCTTGTATTCGTTCAGGTCGAAGCCTTGCTCCTTTTGGATTTCGTTATACCTATTATACACATCATTGAACACAGAAGGAATA
This sequence comes from uncultured Eubacterium sp., assembly GCA_945979635.1. Lineage (GTDB taxonomy): Bacteria > Bacillota > Clostridia > Oscillospirales > Acutalibacteraceae > Eubacterium_R. The sequence goes on along the minus strand of CAMFPZ010000036.1, from coordinate 3,730 downwards.
ACAATATCCTTTTCCTGCTCATCCTCGCCTATTTCATATCCAAGAGAATTAATATACTGTGTTCTCTGCTCAAGCGTTTCGCAGGGTATATCCATTGATGCCGAGGCAGGCTTGGCCGGATGATTCCCCAAAAAGGTTATGAGAACAACCGCAAGTCCTGTAAGAAGCAATATACATCCGAAAATTTGCTTCGGCTTTAATTTCAAAGTAAGCATTCGCATTTTACCACCCATACAGGATATGCGAATGCTTTTGCTATTATAACTATTACTGTGCAATTATTGCATCAAGAACCTTTTTTGCAACAGGTCCCGCCGTATGCGAGCCCGAATTTCCGTTCTCGATTACGACAACAAAGGCATATGGATATTCCTCACTGTCCATAAAACCCGTGAACCATGCAATATTATGACTGTCAACCTCGTCAATTTGTGCCGTTCCCGACTTTGCACATAGATTTAGATTTTTATAATTTCCGTCGCCGTACCATTCTGTGACATTATATCGAAGCATATTCTTCATCTCGCCTGCAACAGCACTATCCATAAGTGAAATCTTATTGACAGGCATATTTAGGTTCAACGCCTTGCCCGCTTGATTTGCAAGAGAATTAACGATATTGAACGAAACAGCATTTCCGTCATTCGCAATTGCCGAAACAATGCGAAGCATAGTGACAGGAGCAATCCTTGTGTTTCCCTGGCCTATACCCGTCCATCCTAAAAGGTCGGCAGGCATAGCTTTATTGTCCTCAAAATCAAACACACCGGGATAGGAATTTATTGAACCGCTAACAGAAACAGCCGAGCCGATTCCAAGCTCCTTCGCTGTTTTAGAAAGTTTATCCTGTCCAAGCTCAATAGCCATTTGGGCAAATGCCGAGTTGCAGGATTTTGCAAGTGCATCCTTGAAATTAATCGAGCTGCCGTGGTTGGCATTACACTCAATTGCGATTCCCTCCTCCGGCTGATATTTGCCGTTGCACACCCAGGTTCTTTCCTGAATATCGGGAATATTTTGGATAGCACAAACAGATGTTATAATCTTGAAGGTTGAGCCGGGAACATAATTTGCATCAATAAGGCGGTTGATATATACGCCCTCATACTTCGGATTTGTATCTAATCCGTCAGGGACATCCTCAACATCATAGCTCGGACCGGAAACGGAGCAAATAATATCGCCCGTTTTGTAGTTCACTACTCCGACCGTACCCTTTCTGCCGTCGAGTGCCTTATAAGCAACATCGCATATATCCTTGTCAATCGTCAGAGTCAGGTCGTTTCCTCTTCCGTAGCGTTCGATATTATAAACACCGAAAAGCAAATTATATCCTGTCAGCCTTGCGGAATAAACAGATTGAACGCCGGTAGAAATAAAGTTCTTTGGGTCACCGACAACATGAAGGGTTGATTTTCTTGTTGTTGCGGAGTCGGCGTAAACTCTTTCGCCGTCCTCGGTTTTTACCAACACATCCCCATCCCTGTCATAAATTGTACCTGCTCCGATAAGCTCTCCGTCGCTGTAAACATGGGAATTAAAGCGTTTCATAACCCAATCGTTTCCGTTAGTCACAAGCGAAACGGTCATAAGAACTAACCCAACAATGAACAGTCCCGATAATATCCAGAGGAAGATTCCTCGTTTAGTTATCATTTTCATTTCTTAACAGTACCTCCCAAATAGTTGTAGGTACGAACATCACTCGCCTTGATGAAAGCAAGCACAGCCCAGCAAGAAATCATACTCGAACCGCCCTGACTGATGAACGGGAGAGTAACACCTGTCAATGGAAGAATGTCCGTAATTCCAAAGATGTTTAGTGAGGTTTGGAAAAGAAGCATACCCGCTCCGGCTACTGCGGCAATCGAATAAAAGGTTGAACGCGAAGCTATACTGTTCACCAACGCAGAAACGGCAATACAAACAAAGCTCAAAACCACAAGTATACCGAAAATATATCCCCATTCCTCGCATATAACGCCGAATATGAGGTCGTTTGTGCTTTCGCCTATATATCTGATATTTCCGTTTCCAATACCCAATCCGAGCAGGCCTCCGCTCGCCATACCGACGAGAACTCTTGACTGCTGATAGCCCGAATTATTATAATTATCATTTTCCCAAATATGACGATAAACAGCAAATCTCCGAGCAACATAGCTCTTATATTTCAGCACAATTCCTCCACCCATAACTGCCGCCGCAACAGCAAGTCCGACTGTCTTAATATCGCCCGAATTCATAAATGCGATAATGAGGAAGGTAATGAAGAAAATGAGTGCCGTTCCAAAGTCCTTGATGATTATGAGCGAACCTACAACAGCAAGCGAAAAGGCGATAAACGCAATAATATTTTTCGAGGTTTGAATTTTCTCAAGAGTTGCAGAGCCGACGAATATGAATGCAATTTTTACAAACTCCGACGGCTGAAAGGTTATTCCGCCAATCTCTATCCAGTTTCTCGCTCCCATATACGCCTTTGCAATGATTAAATTAATCAGCAACAAAAGCAAAGCACCTGCCGCAACCAGCTTGCGTATTTTCATACAAAAATCAACATGCCCCAGCAGGAACATAAGAAATATGAAAACGAAAAGACCTGCCAGTGCCATAAAATACTGCTTAAAGCCCTGTGAGGCATTTTGGCTTCCAACCGCAACCAACCCTACTCCGGTCAGGAAAAATGCAATAATCTCAAGCTCGAAATTTCTTCTGTGAAAAACATTATAAAAAACGATTAGATATATCCATTCCGTCACAATCAAAAGAAGAATGGAAATCAAAACCCTTGGCTCAAATTCATCCTTGCAATTTGCTCCGACAAATCCCGTCACCATTTGGAACGCCGATAGAACAAGCATAAGCAGGAAGTTATTGACCGGCTTTATTTTCGGTCGCTTTTTCATTTTTTCTCCCATACCGACACCTCCTACCTTTCGTAGAATATGAACACCTTGTCGCCGAAGGTTATCATATCCTCATCAAAAATTAATTGCGGCTGATTAATGAATCTGCCATTTAGCTTCGTTCCGTTATAGCTGTCCAAATCCGACAGTGCCCATCCTCTTGAGGTTTCGTGGATGCGAGCGTGATGAAAGCTGACCGCCTGAGACATAATCTGAATATCCGAATCATCGCCTCTGCCTATAAGAACATCCTTCTTCTTAAGATAAATCGGCCGCTTCGTTTTTATGTCAACAAGCACGCCATAGGCAACATTAGTGCCTTGAACCTGATTTCTAATCTGACGCTTGCTTGTGGACGACAACGCCTCCTCACAAACAAATTTGAGCGGAACATTTCCAATAGTAATAATGTCATTATTTTCTATTACACTACTGCCTTGCACCTTTTCGCCGTTTACCAAAACGCCGATTGTTCTCGCCGAGGTGTCGGTTACAACCCAATCCTTACGCTTCTTTGCAATAACTGCATGAAAGCGTGCAACAGTTTGAAGCGGAAGAACAATATCATTCGCCTTGCTCTTTCCGATTGATGTTTCCCAATGGGTTATGTCAATAATCGTTCCATCGCTTTCATCAACAAGCTTTGCAAGCTTATGAACTCTGGGACGATTTCTAAAGAGAGAAATAACACAGGTTGAAAGAATTATGAACGCTGCAACAGGTGCAACGAAACGAAGAACGCTGATAATATATACCATTTTTTCACTACCCTTCAGCCTGTCTCTTATACACATCTCCGAGCCCACGAGACGTAGAGGAAT
>CAMFPZ010000035.1 GCA_945979635.1 uncultured Eubacterium sp. | reverse complement strand
TTGCCTGTGCTATACCGCACAGAGATTATAAAAGATTAAGACGAGTTTAGTCTTTGCGAAAGGTAGTGAAAAAGAATGAAGAGAACATTTCAACCAAAGAAGAGACATGCACAGAAGGTTCATGGCTTCAGAAAGAGAATGTCAACAAAGAATGGTAGAAAGGTACTCGCTCGCCGTCGTGCAAAGGGCAGAAAGTCTCTTTCTTACTAATCGCTAGAATAAAGGAACGGTTTTTGTGAAAGAGCATACCTTAAAGGAAAATAAGGATTTCCGCAGATTGTACTATCGCGGAAAAAACAGAGCCGGCTCTGTCCTTGTTACCTATGCAATGAAGAACAAAAAAGGCCATAACGCAATCGGCATAACAACCGGCAAAAAAATCGGAGGTGCCGTTGAGCGTAACAGAGCCAGACGAATTATTCGCGTCGCATTTTCCAATTTGGAAAATGAAATCAGCGGTTGCTATGATTTTGTATTCGTTGCAAGAACGAGGACCACTATGGTCAAGGAGCAGGAGGTTGAGGCTCAAATGAGAGCTCAATTCGTTGAATTAGGTATTATAAATGAAAAAGCTTAAGGATTTTATCATAAGAATTATGATTTTTATGATAAAAACATATCAGCAAACCCTGTCACCGAGATTTTCCGGCGGTGCCTGTCGCTTTACTCCGACCTGTTCGCAATATGCTATCGAGGCGTTGCGTGAGCACGGAATAATTAAGGGCAGTCTGCTCGCGATATGGCGAATAATGAGATGCAATCCCTTTTGCAAGGGAGGCTACGATCCGGTTCCTTTGAAAAAATCTAAACAAGAGGAAAAGAATAATCAGTGATAACATCTATTACTATGGCGGCCGCAGTAAACAACGGAATGGCTTTTCTTAAGCCGCTGTATGCACTTTTCGGTAAGTGTATGGAAGGACTTTTGTTTTTGTTCAACGACAAATATTTCCTTTCGCTTATCGTATTTACGGTGCTTACCCGTTTAATTCTGTTCCCGCTCACCCTCAGACAGCAAAAGACTACAGCGAAAACAGCTCGCTTGCAGCCTAAAATTCAAAAAATCCAAAAGAAGTACGCAAATATGACCGACCCGAAGGACAGACAGCGTCAACAAGAGGAAATTCAGGCTCTTTATGAAAGAGAGGGCCATAATCCTATGAATATGGGATGCGGACCTATGCTTTTCCAGATGGTTTTCCTTATGGGTATTATCGGAATTATCTACTATCCTATTCAGTACATTATCGGAATTGATATTTCATCTCAGGCAAACGAAATTGCCGAAGCACTCCAGCTTAAGGGAACCTACTTCCAAATTGAGCTTCTTCAGCATTTTGATGAATTTCGTGATGTGCTTGCAAATCAGTTCGGCGAATTGTTCACTCCCGAAAAGCTTGATGCAATCGCGGAATATCGCTCACATATGTTCCTCGGAAATGTTGATATGACAAAGATTCCGAGCATAAAGGATTGGAGCGACCCTGTTATTTGTATTCCGATTTTCTGTTTGATTACTTCTATGGGTTCGTCAGTATTGTCGACCCTTATCCAGAAGAAGCAAAATCCGGCTATGGCTGCCCAGGGCAACCAAATGATGCTTATGATGCTTATGATGCCGTTTTTCTCCTTCTATATCTCATTCAAGGTTTCTGCCGCAGTAGGCTTTTATTGGATTATTTCGAACCTTGTTGCACTCGTTCAACAGCTCGTTATGGCAGCGTTTTTCCCACCGAAGAGAAATATCGCCCGTGCTATGATTGAATCGACTATCGAGCGTCGTTCGAGAGAAAACAGCTTAAAAAACACAAAGTAAATCGGAGATTTATATAATATGATTATAGAAAAAATCGGTACAGGCAAGACTCTTGAGGCGGCTATTGCAGCGGCAAAGACCTTGCTTAACGCTCCTGCTGACAAGGATGTAAAAACCGAGGTTGTAGAAACAGGCTCAAAGGGCTTTTTGGGTATCTTCGGTGCAAAGGACTTCAAGGTTAAGGCGTCGTACGACGACGGCAGAGTCGAGAAAAAGCCGGCAAAGAAGCAAGCCCAAAAGAAAGCTGCTCCGAAAAAGGAGACATCACCTAAAAAGGAAGCCGCTCCAAAGAAGGATGCACAGCCAAAGCAGGAAGAAAAAAAGGAGCAAAAGAAAGAATATCCTAAATCGGTCGATTTGGAATATGCAAAGAGCTATTTGCTCGAAATTTTAAAGGGCTTAAAGATTGAAAACGCAAAGGTTGAAGCAAGCTATGCCGAGGGTGTAGTGACTATGGACCTCGACTGTGAGGATTACGGTATTGTCATAGGTCACAGAGGCGAAACTCTCGACAGTATTCAGTATCTTCTCTCTCTCGTAATTAAGAAGAGCACCCTTGAATATGTTAGAGTTGTAATTAATGTAGGCAATTACAGAGAAAAGAGACAGGAAACTCTTCGCAACCTTGCAAGGAAGAACGCTGATTATGTTCTTCGCACAGGCAGAAGACATACCTTTGAGCCAATGAATCCTTATGAGAGAAGAATCATTCATACAGCGATTCAGGAAATCGAGGGCGTTGAGTCTCGTTCAATCGGCTACAATCAGGACAGAAAGGTTGTACTCGAGCCGACCGGCGGTGTTAAGAGAGGCAACGGTGGAAATCGCAGAGGCTCAAAGTCTCAGGCAACTACAAAGGCACCGGAGAATCGTGCACCAAAGGCAGACCGTGCAGACTTGCCGAAATTCGGTAAGATTGAGGTCAACAAATAATTAAATACCGGCAGGTGAAAGATGCAAGAAACGAAGAATGGAAACATTCCGGGTTGTTGCATCTTTTTTTATTCACATAAACAAAAGCACAGGAAAGGAAGGACGCATATGTCTACGATAGCTGCTATTGCAACCGGAAATTCGGTGGGCGGAATAGGCGTAATCAGAATAAGCGGAGAGCAGGCAATAGAAATAGCATCCAAGGTTTTTGAGCCTATGGACGCAAGCAATCTTTGCGAGCTAAAGGGATACAGAGCAAAGTTCGGTAATATCATAATTAACGGTGCACCGAGCGACAACGGAGTTGCTCTTGTTTTCAGAGCACCCAAGTCTTATACGGGCGAAAATGTTGTTGAGCTCAGCGTTCACGGTGGACTTTTGACAGTTCAAAAAGCCTTGCAGGCTGTGCTTGAAGCAGGGGCCGTTCCTGCCGAGGCAGGCGAATTTACGAAGCGAGCATTTCTAAACGGAAAGCTTGATTTAGCTCAAGCCGAGAGTGTTGCTCAGCTTATTTCTGCACAAGGTGAAGCTGCGATGAAGGCTTCGTTTAATGCAATGCAGGGCAGCTTGAGTAGGAAAATTAACGGAATTCTCGATGTTTTGCTCGATACCTCTGCTGTTATGGCGGCGTGGGTTGATTATCCTGACGAGGAAATTGAGGAGCTAGAGGAAGATGAGCTTATGGCAAGCCTGAAGGATTGCGAGCTTCAGCTAACCGAGCTGCTGGATAATTATGACAACGGACAAACTATCATCGACGGAGTGGAAACTGTTATTGCAGGCATGCCGAATGTCGGAAAGAGCAGTCTTATGAATATGCTCGTCGGCAGGGATAAGAGCATTGTTACTCATATCGCCGGTACAACGCGTGATATTGTTGAGGAAAGTGTGAGGCTCGGAAGCATTGTTCTTCGTCTGCGAGATACGGCAGGGCTTCGACAGAGCGAGGATGTTGTCGAAAGCATCGGAATCGACAAGGCGTATAAGGCACTGGACGATGCACAGCTTGTTCTTGCGGTTTTCGACAATAACCGCGAGCTATGTGATAGGGATTTCGACCTTATAGAAAGATGCAAGGGCAGAACGGCTGTTGCTGTGGTCAATAAGGTTGACCTTGAGCAGAGGCTGGATGTTGAATATATAAAGAGCTCGTTCGAACGAGTTGTTTTTGCTTCGGCAGAAAACAGCGAGGGTATGAGAGAATTAGCCGAGGCGGTTGAGCAAACTCTCGGAATAAGCGATTTTGATTCGAACGCTCCTATGCTTGCTAATTCGAGACAGCGACTCAATTGTCAAAACGCACTCGAATGTATAAGACAGGCAATTGACGGACTTTCACTGGGCGTTACATACGACGCATTGAATGTTATGATAGACGGTGCGGCGGATGAGCTTTTGTCGCTGACAGGCAGAAAGGCAACGACCGAGGTAGTGAATAATATCTTTTCAAAATTCTGTGTCGGAAAATAATGGGTGAGAAATTATGGAATATTTTGGCGGAAAATATGATGTAATCGTAATAGGTGCAGGACACGCGGGAATTGAGGCCGGTTTAGCTTCGGCAAGACTCGGAGCAAGCACTGCTGTTTTCACCATAAATCTTGATTGGGTTGGAAATATGCCCTGCAACCCGTCCATCGGCGGAACGAGTAAGGGACATCTTGTTCGAGAAATCGACGCACTCGGAGGCGAGATGGGTAAGACGGCTGATAAATATTGCCTGCAAAGCAGGATGCTCAACCTCGGAAAGGGTCCGGCGGTTCATTCACTTCGTGCCCAGATAGACAGGCGTGAGTATTCGGCAGGTATGAAGCATACTATGGAGACGACTGAAAACCTTGATATTCGTCAGGGCGAGATTGTCGATTTATACAAAGACGGCGATGATTGGTGCGTAGTGACAAAGCTTGAGGCTGTGTTCAGGGCGAAAAGCGTTGTTCTTGCAACAGGAACATTTCTCGGCGGTAGAGTTTACATCGGGGATGTTTCATACGAAAGCGGTCCGGACGGAATGTTTCCTGCAAACGAATTGAGTAAGGCTTTGTATAGGCTAAACATTCCTCTTCGAAGATTCAAAACCGGTACACCGAGCAGAGTCAACAGAAGAAGCATTGATTTTTCCGAGCTTGAGGTTCAAAACGGCGACGAGCGTACTGTCCCCTTTTCCTTTGAAACGGACAGTGCACCCGAAAACAAGGTTGTTTGTCATATAACATATACCAACGAAAACACAAAAAATATCATACTTAAAAATCTTCACCGCTCGCCCATGTACAGCGGAAGAATTGAGGGCAAGGGACCCAGATATTGTCCAAGCTTTGAGGATAAGATTGTACGCTTCGCCGACAAGCAGAGGCATCAGCTTTTCATAGAGCCTTGCGGCGAGAACACGGAGGAAATGTATCTTCAGGGCTTAAGCTCCTCCCTGCCCGAGGATGTTCAGCTCGATTTTATCCACACTATTAAGGGCCTTGAAAATGCTATGGTTATGAGGCCGGCTTATGCTATTGAATATGATTGTGTTGACCCGACAGCCTTGAAGGCAAGTCTTGAGTTTAACGATATGGACGGATTGTTCGGAGCGGGACAGTTCAATGGCTCAAGCGGATACGAGGAGGCTGCGGCACAGGGGCTTATTGCCGGAATAAATGCTGCTCGCAGAGTACAGGGCAAGGAGCCTGTAATACTTGACCGCGGCGGTTCGTATATTGGAACGCTCATAGATGATTTAGTTACAAAGGGCTGCACCGACCCGTATCGTATGATGACGAGCAGAAGCGAATATCGTCTTGTGCTTCGACAGGATAATGCGGATTTGAGATTAACTCCTTTGGGATATGAGATTGGTTTAATAAGCGAAGACAGATATGCTAAATTCAAAGAGAAGACCGAGTTGATAGAAAATGAAATGCAGAGAGTCACCTCTCTTTCTGTTGCACCTTCGGAGGATTTGCAGAAAATGCTGGAGAGCAAGGGAACCTCAAGGCTGAAAACGGGATGCAAGATGATTGAGATTCTTCGCAGACCGCAGATAACCTATGAAGACCTTGAACCGTTTGACACTAACAGACCCGATTTACCATACGAAATTTTCGAACAGGTTGAGATTAGCATAAAGTACGAGGGATATATCAAGAAGCAAGAGGCCCAAATAAAGGAAATGCGTCGTCTTGAGGCAAAGAAGATACCTGAGAATATTGATTATTTCGCACTAAAGGGATTAAGGCTCGAGGCGGTTGAAAAATTGAGCAAAATTCGTCCGCAGAATTTAGGTCAGGCGGGCAGAATCAGCGGAGTTAATCCTGCCGATATTACGGCACTTAATATCATTTTGGAGAGTATGGACGATGATAGATAAAATTAGATTCAAAGCACTTTGTGAGAAAAACGGAATTGCTCTGGACGAAATAGCGGTTGACAGATTCGATTTGTATGCTTCCCTTCTTGTTGAATGGAATAAAAAGATGAATCTCACGGCGATTACCGAGCCCGGGGAGATTGAAATTAAGCACTTTTTGGATTGTATTTTGCTATCGAATCATTTTGATTTGGAGAATGTTAAAACGGCAGTTGATGTTGGTGCAGGAGCAGGCTTTCCGTCCGTACCGCTTATGATTTTGAAGCCGGAAATTGAGTTTACATTGGTAGATAGCTTAAACAAACGACTTGATTTTCTATCGGTAGTTTGTTCGGAGCTTGGATTAGAGTCGGAGCTTGTACATTCCAGAGCCGAAGACCTGGGGCAAAACGGCGAATATCGCGAAAAATATGATATGGCTACCGCGAGAGCGGTTGCCTCAATGAATGTTCTTGCAGAATATTGCTTGCCATTTGTTAAGCTTGGCGGTCATTTTGTTGCTCTCAAGGGCTCGAATGATGATGTTTCTCCGGCTCAAAAAGCTATTGAAACGCTTGGCGGTGAATTGATAAGTAATGTTTCATATGAACTAAACGGAGGCGATTTGCGTAGCATAGCGGTAGTAAAAAAGATTTCGCAGACTCCGACACAATATCCTAGAAAATCAAAGAAAATATCAACAAAACCCTTATAAATAAAGGATTTTTGACGAAATAAAAGGCTTTTCCACGATGAAAAAGCCTTTATTTTTTTGTATGTTTATGATAATATATAGTCAGTCCAAAGGAGAGGACAGGCTATGAATAATATAACATTTGTTCCAACTGAAAAGCTACTCCCCAACCCACATCAACCCCGCCATCAATTCAAGAGCGAGGAGATGCTTTCGCTTGCCAACTCCATTAAGGAGAACGGAATTCTTCAGCCCCTGTTAATTCGCAGGATGAACAATTCGGATTATTGCGAAATAATTGCAGGAGAACGAAGATTGCGTGGTGCAATTCTCGCCGGAATAGAAAAGGTGCCTTGCATTGAGGTTGATTGCGACAGCGAAAGGAGTGCTGTAATCTCAATTCTTGAGAATGTCCAGCGAGAGGACTTGTCGTTCTTTGAGGAAGCTTCCGCAATCGGTCAGCTTATTACTGTTTTTTCGATGAGTCAGCAAGAGGTTGCTAAATTTTTGGGCAAAAGCCAATCTGCATTGTCGAACAAGCTTCGATTATTGAAATTGCCGGTTGATGTCAGATATTACATCGAAAAAGAAGGATTAACCGAGAGACACGCACGAGCCCTACTCCAAATCGAGAACGAGAAAGATATTTGGAAGGTTTTGAACACTATAAAGGAACGAGGCCTGAATGTCAGCCAAACGGAAAGCTACATAGCTACACTTTACGCGAAGCCGAAGCGACAGAAACGCGAAAGTAAGGCTGTATATAAGGATTTCAGGATATTTGTCAATACGGTAAATCGTGCTATAAAAACAATGCAGGACTCCGGTATCGGCGCTGTATCCGACAAAACAGAAACAGACGAATATATCGAATTCAGGGTGAAAATCCCGAAAATCGTCCGGCAAGAGCCTAGGCAATAAAGAGCAATCCGAACCTGCCGAAAATACTTGTATTAAAGCGACTTTTGAACTTTTCGCCGTTGCCTTACGCGAGTAGGGCTTCCGTCTCAAAGTCCAAAATTCATCTTTACTACAAG
>CAMFPZ010000034.1 GCA_945979635.1 uncultured Eubacterium sp. | reverse complement strand
TTAACGAGGTGTTTGATATGAAGAGAATCAATACTTTAAGCTCAAGAAATCTTTGTGAATCAGCAAAGAAGGGTGGCTGCGGTGAATGCCAAACCTCTTGCCAATCTGCATCAAAGACATCTTGTTCAGTTGCTAACCAAAAGTGTGAGCAGCTCAAAAAATAAAATCAAAGGATTACAGACTACGGTAGCGTAAAAATGCTACCGTTTTTCTGTGTAGGGTGACGACAATGATTCACGCTTACAAAATGAACGGGTATAATATAATCCTCGACCAAAACAGCGGATGTGTGCACAGTGTTGACGAGGTTGCGTACGATATTATTACAAAATACGAGACCGAGAGTAAAGAAGAAATCAAAAAATTCATACTCGAAAAATACGCCGACAAAGACGATGTTACGAGCGAGGATATTGAGCTTTGCTTCGATGATATAGAAACGCTAAAGGCAGAGGGCAGACTATTTTCAAATGACATCTTCGAGCCGACAGCCGAAGAATTCAAAAAGAGGCAGGGCGTCATCAAGGCCATCTGCCTTCATATTGCACACGGATGTAACCTAAACTGCGAATATTGCTTCGCAGGAAAGGGTGAATACGGAGGTGCCGATAAGGGGCTAATGAGCCTTGAGGTTGGAAAAAGAGCTCTCGATTTCTTGATTGAACAAAGCGGCGACAGAAAAAATCTTGAGGTCGACTTTTTCGGAGGCGAGCCTCTTCTAAATTGGGATGTGTGCAAGGAGCTTGTAAAATACGGCCGTAAAAGAGAAAAAGAATTCAACAAGAATTTCCGCTTTACCCTCACTACAAACGGCGTTTTAGTCGACGACGAGGTTATTGAATTTTGCAACAAGGAAATGAGCAATGTCGTTCTTTCGCTCGACGGACGAAAAAGCGTTCACGACAATCTACGAAAAACTCCGAACGGAAAAGGCAGCTATAATTTAATTATCGACAAATTCAAAAAATTTGCCGACAGCAGAAATCAGACGGATTACTATATAAGAGGTACATACACTCATTTCAATACCGATTTTTCGAAGGATTTGTTCCATATGGCGGACCTTGGATTCAAGGAGCTTTCGGTTGAACCGGTTGTTTGCTCGCCGAGTGAGCCATGGGCTCTCAAGGAAAGCGATTTGCCTATTCTAAAGGAGCAATACCAAATACTTGCCGACGAAATGCTCAAGAGATACAGAAACGGCAACGGCTTCACATTCTATCACTATATGATAGATCTCGATCACGGGCCCTGCATCGTCAAGCGAATAAGCGGTTGCGGTGTTGGAACGGAATATATGGCAGTTACGCCAAGCGGCGACCTGTATCCATGTCACCAATTCGTCGGAGACGAGGAATTCAAGCTCGGCAACATCTACGACGGAATAACAAATCCGAGCGTACTCGAGCAATTCAAAAAATGTAATATCTATTCACACAAGGAATGTAAGGACTGCTTTGCAAAGCTATATTGCAGCGGCGGTTGTGCGGCAAATGCTTACCACACAACAGGAAGCGTAAACGGAGTATACGAATTCGGATGTGAGCTTCACAGAAAGCGTATAGAATGTGCAATTATGCTAAAGGTTGCTCAAGCAGAGGAAAATCTAAATGTTGAATACTAAATAATTAACGACTCCCTTTGATATCAATTCAAAGGGAGTCGTAATAATTTTTTTACAGTACACTATTCTATTATTTATTGCTTGCAGCAATTTCGGCAATATCCTCGTGATTCTTCTTTTTGAAATAATCACGGGTTTCCTTTCCGACAATGCCTGAAAGAGCGAAAAGAGCAACAAGGTTCGGGAATGCCATAAGTCCATTAAATATATCGGCGATATTCCATACAGCCGCTACTGTGAGATACGGACCGATGAAAACAGCGATAATATAAAGAACTCTATAAACCTTAACTACCTTTTGGCTACCTGTGAGATACTCGATACATCTCTCGGAATAATAGTCCCAGCCAAGTATGGTAGTAAACGCGAAGAACGCCAAGCAAACCATAAGGATAAATGAAGAAACATTTTCATTCCAAGGCAATCCCATCTTCCAAGCTGCGGTAGTTATATTTACACCTTCAAATACACCAGGCTCAAACAAATCCTGTGCACCTGTTACGATAATTGAAAGTCCTGTCAAAGTACAAATTACGATTGTATCGATGAATGTACCGGTCATAGTAACAAGGCCCTGACGAACAGTATTTTCTGTTTTTGCCGCAGCGGTTGCGATAGGAGCAGAGCCGAGACCGGCCTCGTTCGAAAAAATACCGCGACCGATACCCTTTTGCATAGCAAGCTTAAGGGTTACGCCTGTTGCCGCACCAAGAGCAGCCTGTGGGTTAAATGCACTCTTGCACACAAGAACGACCGCTGCCGGAATAGCCTTCATATTGCTGAATACGATAATAAGAGCAAACACGATATAAATGATAGCCATAAACGGAACAACGATTTCCGAAACCTTTGAAATACGCTTGATACCGCCGATTACAACAAGAGCTGTACAAATAGTAACAACGAGACCGCCGATTACAACAGCCCAAGAATAATTTACTTCGCCGATAGAGAAAGCAATGTTCGTCTTATTCGGGTCAAAGAAATTTTGAATAGCGGTTGTTATACCGTTAATTTGGGTTATTGTACCGATACCGAGAAGACCTGCCAAAACGCCGAAAATTGCAAAAAGCTTTGCAAGCCATTTCCACTTTGGACCCATACCCTTTTCAATATAGTAGAACGGGCCTCCGAGGAAATGTCCGTCTGTCTTCTTTTCTCTAAACTTAATAGCCAAGAAGCCTTCTGCATATTTGGTTGCCATACCGAAGAAAGCCGCAACGAGCATCCAAAACAGTGCACCCGGACCACCAAGACAAATTGCAGTTGCAACACCAACGATATTTCCCGTACCGATTGTTGCTGAAAGAGCGGTACAAAGAGCACCGAATGAGGTTACCTCACCTTCGCCGCCATCCTCATTCTTCATCATAAACTTCAGTGCCTTACCGAGATGGAATACCTGAACAAAGCCTGTCCTTACTGTGAGCCAAATACCTGCACACAGAATAAGAATAATAAGAGGCCAACCCCATACCCAACCGTCAACCTTATCAATAATGTCATTAAGGCTCATTGAAAGATTAATCATTTGCATAATTATTCTCCTTTTCACAAGTTTTTCTATATAATGTCTTATATAATAACATATTGTAAATAAAAATGCAAACACTAATCTAATTTTTTTCGCAGCTTTAGTAAAATTTGTTTTTCTCTGCGAGAAACCTGCACCTGTGAGATACCCAAGAGAGAGGCTGTCTCGCATTGAGTCTTACCCTCGAAATAACGATATTTCACTATTAAAAGCTCTGTATTCGACAAGTCTTTTAATGCTTGATGAACAGAAATTCTGTCGAACACAGACTCGCTTTCATCAAACGGTATATCAAGTATATTTTCTCCGTCATCATTGCTAACGCTCAACGAAGCAACAGGAGTGAGAACATTCAATATTTCGCTCATTTCCTCCTCGTCATATCCGGAGAGCTCACAAAGCTCGGAAATCGTAGGTTCTCGAAGCTCATAATTTATAAATTTTTCTCGTATCGACTGAATCTTTATTGCCTTTTCCTTCAGCGAACGCGATACCTTAATAGCACCGCCATCACGAAAAAGTCGCTTTATTTCACCCATAATAACGGGTACGGCATAGGTCGAAAACAAAAAGCCACGACTTTCGTCAAAATTATCAACTGCTTTTATGAGCCCGACACAGCCGGCTTGGTATAAATCGTCATACTCCGCACCTCTGCCGCGAAACCTATTAGCAATGGAATGAACAAGTCCGATATTACCGACAATCATTTCGTCTCTTTTTTCATTTACCATTTTGTACGACCATTTATTTTTTTAGTCAGGGTAACGGTTGTTCCCTTTCCGACACTTGAGGAAACACGGACTCTGTCACAGAAAGATTGCATAACAGTAAAGCCCAGACCTGCTCTGTCGCTGCTTCCGGTAGTATAAAGCGGTGTCATCGCCTTTTTTATGTTTTCAATACCCAAACCGGTATCCTTTATTTTTATTCTGATAATATTCCCATCCAAAATTTGACCTGTTATGTAAATCTTTCCGCACGAATCAACATAGGCGTGAACAATACAATTCGTAACCGCCTCACTAACAGCGGTTTTTAAATCCGTAAGCTCCTCGATAGTGGGGTCGAGCGGACCGGAAAACGCGGAAACAACCATTCTGCAAAAGCTTTCATTCACGCTCTTGCTGTCAACAACAAGCTTAAATTCATTTTCAATATTCATAATCACATCTCCTTAATAATTGCAATACTGCCGAGTCCGGCAAGCTCCATAAGCTTTTTTGTAGTTGGGGTTACATTTCGAATTTCGAGTGTCGCACGAAAGCCTTGAAGGACTCTGTATCTTCCCATTACCAGTCCAATCCCGGACGAATCCATAAATGATACATTCTTAAAATCAAGGATTAGATGCTGAGGCTTCATATAACTCAGGGCATTATCAATTTTGTCCCGAATATCAACGGCAGTATGGTGGTCAATATCACCATAAAGATAGGCTATCATTAGATTTCCGCTCGATTCGATGGTTACATTCACAATAATCACTCCAAATAAAAAAATACCAATCTGCTACTAAAATAACAGATTGGTTGTGTAAAATTTGTTGAATTATGAAAACAAATCAATTATTTCTCTCAGGATATAAAACGAGCCGCATACGAGGGTAACATCATTATTCATTATCGCCTGTCTCGGATTTTCGACAATTTCAACATTATTACAAAAATTTTTCGCAATATTGCAAAGCTCGTCAGGTGAAGCAGCTCTTTTGTTATCAACTGCGGTGCAAATAATCCTCTTACATTTCGGAGCAACAAACGACAAATAGCCCTCAATATCCTTATCGTGCATCATACCGATTACTGCAACCTCGTCATTAATGATTTGTGCCAAGGCTTTGCCTGCCTGGGGATTATGTCCGCCGTCGAGAAGGACATTTCCTATTCGTTGTTGCCTGCCGGCAGGCTTAACCGTTTTAGCTTCGGGATATCCCAAATAATTCAAAACACGATTTGCAAGTTCAAGATTGTCGGTATTAAAATCACCTGTATCAGCATATCTAAAGCAGGGACAATTATCTCTGATTATGCCCTCCTTTTCTCTCGTGATTTCCTCAATAGTATCGCCTAAAAATGCAGTATGGTCGAGGGAAATCGAGGTCAAAACAGAGCAAACATTATTCTTTTCAACATTTGTACTGTCGCCCTTGCCGCCCATTCCGCACTCAACAACGGCATAATCAACAGCATTATCGGCAAAATACTTATACATTACGGCTGTAAGGAATTCAAATTCGGTGCAATCATTATCCTTGTACTGCTCAACATACGAAGCAAAATCCTCACGGCTGATATACTCACCGTTTATTTGGATTTGCTCCCTATAATCAAAAATCCAAGGAGACGAAAACAATCCGACTTTTAATCCATTATTCTGCAAGGCACAGTAAATTGTATTCGCCACGGTTCCCTTTCCGTTTGTTCCTGCGATATGAATAATTTTTATTTTATCCTGTGGATTATTCATCCTATCCAACAGAGCTAAAATACGGGTAAGCCCCGGCTGAATGCCGAGGCTTATTTTTTTGGTTATATAATCAAGTGCCTGATTATAATTCATTATCCTATTTCCCCGATAGAATTCTTAATCTGTGCTATCTTTTCCTCAAGCCTTGCTGCATCCTCACGATTTTGGGCAACAACCTTTTCGGGAGCCTTTGCAACAAAGCCCGGATTATTGAGCTTTTTGTTGATGAAATCAAGCTTATCCTGTGCTGCCGCAAGCTCCTTTTCAAGACGCTTCTTTTCTGCCTCAAAGTCAACAAGGTCACCCATCGGAATATAAACCTTTGCATCATTTGTAATAATCGTTACAACATTTTCAAGGTCGGAAAACGCACTGTTTTGGACCATAACCTCACTGGCCGAAGCAAGTCGAACAATGAATTCTGCCCCTGCTTCAAACACATCGGTATCAGCGGTTTCAACATAAACCTTTGCTTTCTTTGAAGGAGGAATATTCATTTCCGCTCTACGATTACGAATAGCACGAATAGCGGTCATAATCTTTTGGGTTTCATCTTCCTCTGCTTCAAAGTTGAGTGCCTCGTCATAATTGCACCACTCGGAAATCATAATACTATCGTCCTTGTGAGGGATAGCCTGATATATTTCCTCGGTAATGAATGGCATAAACGGGTGAAGAAGCTTTAGGATATAGGTAAGAACGAACACAAGAACGGACTTTGCGTTTTCCTTTGCCTGCTCGTCCTCGCCCTGTAATCTAATCTTTGCAATTTCGATATACCAATCGCAATAAATATCCCAAATGAAATCATAAAGCTTTTGCACAGCGATACCAAGCTCATATTTTTCGAGGTTTTCGGTTACCTCGCGGGCAAGAGTATTCGCCTTCGATACAATCCACTTATCAACAGGAAGAAGCTCATCCGGAAGTCCGTTATAATCGAAATCCTCTCCAAGATACATAAGCACAAATCTTGCCGCATTCCAAAGCTTATTTGCAAAGTTGCGTGATGCCTTAACCTTTTCGTCGGAAAATCTCATATCATTTCCCGGCGAATTACCTGTTGCGAGGGTAAAGCGGAGGGCGTCGGCACCATATTCGTCAATAATCTCGAGCGGGTCAATACCGTTTCCAAGCGATTTTGACATTTTTCTACCCTGAGCATCACGAACAAGACCATGAATGAGAACTGTATCAAAAGGTGCCTTATCGGTATATGCAAGTCCGGAGAAAATCATACGAGAAACCCAGAAACCGATAATATCATAGCCTGTTACGAGTGTATTTGTTGGATAATATTTCTTCAAATCCTCTGTTTGTTCAGGCCATCCAAGGGTCGAAAACGGCCACAATGCCGAAGAGAACCAAGTATCAAGAGTATCAGGGTCTTGCTCGATATTCTTTGAGCCACACTTTGAACAAGTGCAAACATCGTCCTTTGATACAGTAGTTGCACCGCAATCGTCGCAATACCATGCAGGGATTCTGTGTCCCCACCAAAGCTGACGCGAAATACACCAATCGCGAGTTGCATTCATCCAATTCATATAATTTTTAGTAAAGCGTTCGGGAACGAACTTTATATCACCCTTCGCTACACTTTCGATAGCGGGACCTGCAAGAGGCTCCATTCTTACAAACCACTGTTTAGATACCATAGGCTCGATATTTGAATGACAGCGATAGCATGTTCCAACCTCATGAGCGAGAGGCTCAATTTCCTTAATATATCCGCCTGCCTCAAGGTCTGCAACAATAGCCTTACGAGCTTCAGCGGTAGTCATACCGGCATACTTTCCGCAGTCTCTTACAACAGGCTCATTTTGGGTTGCCTTTCCGCTTGCGATAATTTCATCTGCTATTGCTTTTTCCTTTGCACCTGTGAGATAGCCGTCGTAGGTAAATGTGCGAACAATAGGAAGATTATGGCGAAGACCGACCTCAAAGTCATTAGGGTCGTGTGCAGGAGTAATCTTTACTACGCCTGTACCCTTTGTCATATCAGCATGCTCGTCGCATACGATTGGAATTTCAATATCCAAAAGAGGAAGAATAACATGGCAGCCGTGAAGATGGGCATATCTTGGATCTTCCGGGTTAATGGCTACGGCTGTATCGCCGAGCATTGTTTCGGGACGGGTTGTTGCAAGCTCAAGCTTTTCACCCGTTTCCTTTACTGTATAGAGAAGATGCCAGAAATACGAATCCTTCGACTCAT
>CAMFPZ010000033.1 GCA_945979635.1 uncultured Eubacterium sp. | reverse complement strand
CTGTGCACCGGACAGGAACTGAAGCTTTTTGCAAAAACCGTTGATTTTGTCGATAGCCTTTCGCATTAATATTCCCCCTTTTTACTTTTTCATTATAACACAAAAATCACTTCAAGGATATACCTAGAATCACCATATTTATTTATTCGTGTTTCACCTTTTGAAACACGAATGCCCCTCGTTTGTGTGATTAAATAAATCCGAAAAACGCCAAAAGCATTACCTTTGCATAAAAAAGAAAAACTGTCAAAAACTAAAAAAATTCGTATTATTCTAATACTGTTGAGTTTTTGACCTTTATTTTAACTGAAAATATATGTGCTCAAAACTTATTCTCAACAAATGTTGATAACAAGTTTTTGAATACGAATAATTTTAATTAAGCTTCACAACAGAAAAAATACGAACAATACAAAAATCGAAAATCACCGCTTGGGAATTAGGCGGTGATTTTCGATTTTGTGTGTAGAAAAGCATATCGCTTTGAATAAGATATAATCAAGTTTTGAGAAATGGATGAGAATTCCGTTTTTTGCGATAATTGCTGTACATAAGTACCGCTTTATCGCAAAAAACGGAAAACGCCAAAATTATTTACGGCTCGATGCCGTTAATAATTTTCCATTAAACTATCGCTTTAATTATATCACTAGTTTTATTGTTCTTTTTGATATAAAAACATCAAATTAATCTCGGCGTGGTTATCGCCATTTCTCGAAGTCTGATATATCTTATGGTCTAAGTATAGCATCAACAGGTGCCATAGCGGCACCCATATTATTGGCATCCTTAATACCGAGGTCAGTTATTGTGCCGATATGAACGGCAGAAATATGGGGGTTATTCTTCAAGCTTTGTTCAACACTTTTTTGGTCGGAAAGCACCATTGCACCTGCACCCGTTACAGTCCACTGGGCTGTCGGAGGACGTTGGCCTCCATACTCAAGAGGAAACCTGAATTGTCTTTCACTTGAAGCAAAATGGCTTGAAGCCGCAGCTACACAGGTGCCGGCACCTGATTCAATAAGCATAGAAGCATCACAAAGAGTAAGTGCCATAGTCGAGCACGCACCATACATTCCAACAAAGGGGATTTCCAAATCCTTCAGTGCAAAGCACGACCCCGTGCACTGATCGAGCAAATCGCCGCAAAGAACAAAATCAATTTCCTGCGGACTCCTATTCGCCTTAGACAAAGCACGAATTATCGCGTCATGAAGCATTGCGGATTCTGAAAGCTCAAAGCTGTCCTGTCCGAGAGTAGTATCCTCAAAAATCATATCAAACGCATTTCTCAACGGACCCTCACCCTCTTTTTTGCCAACAACTCCCGCACCCGACATAATAATCGGCGGAGTGTCAAAAAAATATGTTTTTCCTTTTTTACGCATAAAAACACCTCGATATTATTTTTACCGAGGTGTTTTGTATTATTTATGATATTTTCCGTTATTCAAAATAGAAAACGCACGATAAATCTGCTCAAGCAAAATCATTCGCATAAGCTGATGCGGCAATGTCATTCTTCCGAAAGATAGCTTCAATCCACCGAGCGACTTAACCTCATCGGACATTCCAAACGAGCCTCCGATAATAAACACAATCTCACCGAATCCCTTGATGGAGATTTCTTCAATTCTTCGACTGAAATCCTCACTGCTCATCTGCTCTCCCTCAATGCACATCGGAACAACAAAGGCACCCTTCGGAATTTTCGAAATTATCCTCTTGCCCTCCTTGTCCTTAACTGCCTCAATTTCAGCACGGGACGGATTTTCCGGGCAACGCTCCTCGCTTATTTCGACAATATTCACCCTGGAATATGCACCAAGTCGTTTCAAATATTCATCACATCCGTCACGCAAATACCTTTCCTTAAGCTTGCCGACGGCAATAACAGTAATTTTCATCATAATACAATCGGTCTTTCGTAGTTTTCTTCCGGCGAAACACTTAGTCTAAAGTCAATATTTTCACAAAAGCCTGCTTCGCAAAGTGCACATAGCGTAGCTTGACGAGCTATATCGGGAGTATTATTTTCCCTGCTCAAATGCGACAAAACAATACGGGTAGTGCCGTTTTTTACCAATTCCTTTGCAAATTCACCACAAGCATAATTCGACAAATGTCCCCTTGCAGACAAAATTCTTTTTTTCAGCGGATAGGGGTAAATCCCATTTTGGAGCATTGTCACCTCGTGGTTTGATTCCAAAAACACAAGGTCACATCCCATCAACACTCGTTTTGCATCATCCGTTATGTAGCCCGTATCGGTACAAACACCGACTGCTCTACCATCACTCAAATTAAATCGATAGCCATAACAGGCGGTACTGTCGTGACTATTGCAAAACGGAATTATCTCAACTCCGTTAATCTCAACAGCCTCGTTTAGTTCAATTCCCTGCGATTCATCCTTAAGAACATCGTACATTCGCATAGAACAAATAACATCGGGATGGGCATAAACGGGAAGCGAATACCTCGAAGCAAAAACACGAATTCCGCCTATATGGTCAGAGTGCTCATGGGTTACGAAAATTGCGTCAAGCTCACTCGGCTCAACGCCAATATTCCTCAACGCACCCTCAAGCCGCTTCGCACTGACTCCTGCGTCAACAAGAAATTTTCCGCTCGAGCACGCTATATATATTGAATTTCCCTTGCTTCCCGAAAAGAGATGACAAACCTTAGACATTATATTCTCCAAAAATAAAGTCCTCGCCTTTTGAACGAGGACTGATAGTATTTTTAGCCTACTGACTGAACTGTTTTTTCTTCCTTAACCTCAACTCGCTTAATGTCGGCACCGAGCAATGCCAGCTTTTCGACAACATCCTCATAGCCACGGTCAACATAGGCAATATCCTCAACTACTGTCGTACCCTCAGCGACTAAACCTGCGATAATCATAGCAGCACCTGCACGAAGGTCCGTTGCCTTTACTGTAACGCCTGTGAGCTTCGGCTTTCCGACAATAACAGCCACCTTACCGTCAACCTGAATATCAGCACCCATACGCAGAAGCTGGCCGACATATTGGAAGCGATTGTCCCAAACGCTTTCGGAAAGAATGCTTGTACCATTTGCAACGGACAAAAGAACCGCCATTTGGGGTTGCATATCTGTAGGAAAGCCCGGATGAGGCATCGTTTTTACATTACATTTATTCAGACTCTTGAAGCGTGTAACACGAACAGCATCGTCGTATTCAATAACCTCTGCTCCCGCTTCCTCAAGCTTTGCACTAATAGACTCAAGATGCTTGGGGATAACATTCTTAATCAAAACATCTCCACCGCACGCAGCAGCCGCAACCATATATGTTCCTGCTTCAATCTGGTCGGGAATAATGGAGTAGGTACAACCGTGCATTTTTTCTACGCCGCGAATCTTAATTACATCGGTACCTGCACCTCTGACATCGGCACCCATCGAATTAAGAAAATTGGCAAGGTCAACAATATGAGGCTCCTTTGCCGCATTTTCAATTATAGTAAGGCCTCTTGACTTAACTGCGGCAAGCATAATATTAATCGTTGCACCGACAGAAACAACATCCATATAAATAGAGGTTCCCATAAGCTTTTCCGCCTTTGCACAAACCATACCGTCAACGATATCAATATCCGCTCCGAGCATTTCGAAGCCCTTGATGTGCTGGTCGATAGGTCTAACGCCGAAATTGCATCCGCCCGGCATGGCAACCTCTGCCTGATAAAATCTTCCGAGCATTGCACCGATGAGATAATAGCTTGCTCTGAAATGAGATGTAAGCTCATACGGTACACTTTGGTAGTTTATATTAGATGTATCAATTTCGATGGTGTTCTTGTTTACTAATTTAATCTCCGCACCCATTCTGTCCAAAATTTCAATAATAAGCTGGACATCACTGATTTGCGGAATATTCTCTATTCTCACCAAATCGTCGGCAAGAATAGCGGCAGGGATAATAGCAACAGCGGCATTCTTTGCTCCACTGATATTAACTTCACCGAACAGCTCGTGTCCGCCGTTAATTACAAAATTATCCACTTTATTCCCTCCAATCCTTGAGGCATTCTTCGTTATATAATATAGTATTAAAAGCAAAATAAAAATTATGTGCGTATTCACACATAATTTATTATATCAAATTTCGCCAAAAAATGAAACAATGAGCCGACCATTTTATCCAAAATGTAATCTTTTAAAAAATCAAAATATATGGTATTTATTGCTTAAGCACGCAACATATTGTGTAATTGCCGAAAATTCAACATATTTCTCAATATCTCGTTATTTATTAAGGTAACAAAAGAGTAACATAATACTACAAATATGTCAATAGAGATACGGCTATTTTTTATTTTTTTGAAAAAATGCACGAAATATTCTTAATTCCATTGATAAGAATTTACTATTATTGATTTATTGAGCCGATTATGATATATTATTGCAAAGAGGTTTAATTATGAAGATCGGAAATTTGGAATTTGAGCATATATCATTTTTAGCACCAATGGCAGGAATCGCGGACCTCGCGTTTCGTGAGCTCTGCGTATACCATGGTGCGGCATATACTGTTACGGAAATGGTGTCGGCAAAGGGACTCACAATGGGCGACAGAAAAAGTGCCCGGCTTTTGACCCTCGGCAAGGACAGACCCGCAGGAGCACAGATTTTCGGCGATGATGCAGAAATTATGGCAAACGCGGCAAAAAGATGTCTCGACTTTAATCCGGATATTATCGACATCAATATGGGCTGTCCGGCTCCTAAAATCGCAATGAACGGCGGCGGAGCCAGCCTAATGAAGCGTCCGCAGCTCGCATACGAAATAGTAAGAGCGGTTGTCGATTCAGTCGATATCCCCGTTACAGTCAAAATCCGCAAGGGTTGGGATGACGACAGCATCAACGCTGTTGAAATGGCACAGCTTGCCGAGAAAGCGGGAGCGAGTGCAATAACAATTCACGGTAGAACAAGACAGCAAATGTACTCCGGCAAGGTTGATTACGACATCATTGCACAGGTGAAAAAATCAGTCGGCGTTCCCGTTATCGCAAACGGCGATATTGTCGACGAGCAAGCTGCGGCAATTATGCTCGAAAAAACGAATGCCGATGCAATAATGATCGGCAGAGGAGCACTTGGAAATCCTTGGGTTTTTTCGAGAATAAACGCCTATCTTGAGGAATGTCGAGTTCTGCCCGAGCCGACTGTAACACAGCGAATGTACACTATGCTTTGCCATATCGAAAAAACAATCGAATACAAGGGTGAATACACGGCCATGCGGGAGGCACGCCATCACGCCGCATACTACACAAAGGGTATGAAGGGCGGTGCGAAGCTTCGTGCCGAGATAGGAAAATACGAGCGTTTTGAGCAATTACAGGAGCTTTCATATAGAATAATAAAGGAGTTTGAGGGATAATGATTCTTAAGAATTGCACTTTTTTCAACGAGAATTTCGAAAAAGAACTGGGTGATATAAAAATCGAAAACGGAAAAATCAGCGAAATCGGATTTTTTGATGAAAAAGGAATTGATATGACCGGCAAAATTGTTTTCCCCGGCTTCGTTGATATTCATATCCATGGTGGAAACGGCGGAGATTCGAGCGACGGAACGGCTGAAGCACTCGACAAAATTACTGAATATTTAGCAAAATCCGGCGTGACCTCATTTTGTCCTACAACTATGACTCTACCCATTGACAGGCTTTGCGAAATTGCAAGAACCATTGCGGATTATACATACTGCAATCGGACAAAAGGCTCTAAAATAGTTGGAATTAATTTCGAAGGTCCGTTTATTGCCATGAGTAAAAAAGGAGCTCAAAACGGAGATTATGTTGTTGCAGGAACCTGCGAGGCTTTTGCCGATTTATTCGAAGCAAGCAGTGGCCTTATGAAGATAATCACCATCGCACCCGAAGCATTCGACAGCAAGGATTTTATTGAAAAAGCAAGCAAAAAAGTCACCGTTTCAATCGGTCACACTAATGCAAATTCCGTCGAGTGCCAAGAAGCAATTAACAACGGAGCAAGCCATATGACACATCTCTTCAACGCTATGACGCCGATGACGCACAGAGAGGCAGGCGTTGTCGGAACAGCCTTTGACAACGATGTTACATGTGAGCTTATATGCGACGGCGAGCATATCTGCCCTGCTGTTTTGCGTAACAGCTTCAGGCTTTTAGGCGAGGACAGAGCGGTTGTAGTCAGCGATTCGATGAGAGGTGCAGGACTCGAAATAGGAGAATACGAGCTCGGCGGTCAAACGACATATGTCAAGCAGGGCTACAAGGTTGCGAAGCTTGCGGACGGAACAATTGCCGCATCAATCACCAATGTTTTTGATGAATTCAAAAATCTTTTGAGCTTCGGTATTGATTTCAAAGCCGCACTCAAGGCGTGCACAATCAATCCTGCAAAAGCTATCGGAGAAGAAGAAAATATCGGCTCTATAGCCGTGGGCAAGTATGCCGATTTTACTGTGACAAACGAAAATCTGGAATTGTTAGAGGTTTATATAAATGGAGCACTCGCTTAATATAGTATTAATAGAGCCTGAAATACCGCAAAATACAGGCAACATCGCACGCACCTGTGCCGCAACGGGTGCGAGACTCCATCTTGTAGGTCCGATGGGGTTTCATATCACGGATAAGCAGGTAAAGAGAGCCGGCCTCGATTATTGGGACAAGCTCGACATAACCTTCTACGACAGCACGCAGGAGTTTTTCGAAAAAAATCAGGGTGGCGAATTTTATTATTTCACCACAAAGGCAGAGCAGGCTCATTCGGATGTTGAATATCCCAACAACTGCTACCTCGTTTTCGGAAAGGAAACGAAGGGACTCCCGGAGGAGCTTCTCAAGGATAACCACGACCATTGCGTAAGAATGCCGATGAGAGGCATCATCCGAAGCCTCAATCTCTCAAACGCAGTTGCCATAGGCACCTACGAGGTTCTCCGCCAATGGGATTATCCCGAGCTTCTCCAAAAGGGCAAGCTGCACAATCTCTCTTGGGACGAATAATGAATTGAAAGAGACTTGGATATGTAGTTTCCAAGTCTCTTTTTGCATCTTCAAAATTGAATATTAATATTTATAGACAAACACCTTGAGCTTTTCTTCATCCGGTGCATCAACATTTATGTCAATGCTATACACACAGTCATCAATAATTACACATTTGCCTTGATACATTAAATCGTCATCATTGTTTTTGAATTCGTTAGTTATAACAATGCGGTTATTGTCTATTTTGAAAGTAATTACACCATAATATCGCCTCGAATCATCTGCAAAGTAAGCAGATAATGCGTAAATGTTTTTTTCTTTATCCATAGCCAGCCAATCCGAATTTGTTAAAACATGCTTGTTTTCAAAAACTATACGATCCAATTCGTTTAGGTTTTTATCATAAAGAATAATCTCGTCCTGAGCATTAACCAAATCCGTACCGATACTGAGCAGATTCTCACCAATGTCATATAAAATGCCCGAATATGAGTTTTCGCCAATATCAATTATATTGTTTGAATATTTTTTTATTTCTTCTCCGCTTGCATAGGTGAACTTACCGTTTTTGAAATTTAATTTCATTGCAGAGGTTACATCTCTTTCAGGTTCGCCGTATCTTTCGCCTTCAATATATTCATTTATATACATATAATCCTTGGTACAATATATTTTTGCAGATCCGCCCAAAACTGCTTTCAGACCTTTTGAGAGTTCACCCGTTTCAACATCTATCGTACTGATAACGGCATACTGTGCGGTTTTTGCATTTTCAAAGCAGACGATATCCTTTGATGACGCATATGTTGTTTCTTTGTTCTGCTTAATCCACGGAATTGTATAATTCTTATCGTTTGTTTCAACATTATAATCTGATGTTAAATAAAGAATACCGCTAATCATTCTTGCCTGATTATATTCTCCGCTTTGCTCA
>CAMFPZ010000032.1 GCA_945979635.1 uncultured Eubacterium sp. | reverse complement strand
ACAAGGTCAAACGCCTGTGCCTTAACCTTTGATTTATCGTTGTCGAGATATTGGATGCTTTCCTCCATAGGCATTGTAAACGGATGGTGAGCGGCAACCCACTCGCCGGTTTCCTCATCCTGCTCAAAGAAAGGCATTTCGGTTATCCAAAGATAATTCCACTTGCCCTGCGGAATTAAATCGAGCTCCTTTGCAACAATAAGACGAAGGGCACCCATAATGGTTAGAGCCTTTCGAGTCTTATCCGAAACGATAAACACAACATCACCCTGCTCTGCTCCGAGCTGTTCGATAAGTGATTCAAGCTCACCCTCCTTAAGGAATTTTGCAAACGAGCAATTAGGTGCTTCATCAGCCCAACGGATATATGCCAAACCCCTTGCTCCGATACCCTTTGCATGGTCTGTCAACTTGTCTATCTTCTTTCGTGTATAAACACCGGCGGCATTCTTTGCTACAATAGCCTTTACGGAGCCACCATCATCAACAGTACTCTTAAAAACAACAAAATCCGTATTTCCTGCCCACTCGGAAATATCCTGAATAAGCATATCAAAACGCGTATCAGGTTTATCAGAGCCATAGGAATTCATAGCCTCATTAAAGGTCATTCTGGGAAGCGGAGAAGCAATCTCAACATTTATGGTTTCCTTCATAAGGCGAGAAATAAAGCCCTCTGCCATATCCATAATATCATCGCAATCAACAAAGCTCATCTCAAGGTCAATTTGAGTAAATTCAGGCTGTCTGTCAGCTCTCAGGTCCTCATCGCGAAAGCATCTTGCGAGCTGGATATATCTATCAAAGCCGGCAATCATAGTGAGCTGCTTATAAATCTGCGGCGATTGAGGGAGAGCATAGAACTTTCCGTTATGGATACGGGAAGGAACAACATAGTCTCTTGCTCCCTCCGGAGTCGACTTAATCATCATCGGAGTTTCAATCTCGATAAAGCCGTTTTTGTAAAAATAATCTCTTGCAATACGGGCAATCTCGTGACGCATAAGAATATTCTTGGTCAGCTTTTCATTTCGAAGATTAAGATATCTATACTTAAGGGTTGTTTCATCACCCACCCTTTCGCTCTTTTCTATCTCAAACGGAGGGGTTTTTGCCTTTGAAACGACTCTAAAGTCGGAAACGATGATTTCAATTTCGCCGGTCGGAATATCCTTATTTACGCTTTCACGCTTTTCCACAACTCCTGTTGCAGCAACAACATATTCACTTCTAACAGATTGTGCAAGAGCAAAGATTTCTCTATCCGTCTTATCATTAAATGAAAGCTGTACAATACCCGTTCTGTCACGCAGGTCAATAAAGATTAGATTGCCAAGGTCACGCTGACGCTGTACCCAGCCAAACACTGTTACGGTTTGTCCGATATTTTCGGTATTGAATTTTGCACAATAATCTGTTCTCTTCATACCCTTAATAGAATTAGTCATCTAAATTTCCTCCTCCAAAAAGAGAGTTAAAATCGAATGCCTCGCCGTTTATCTCCAAATCCTTAAGCTGGCTTTCCATGCTCACGCTGTAATAGCCGTTCACAAAGGTCGTAAGGCTAACATCGGTAGCTTCGCCGGTTTCCATATCCTTCAGCCTTGCAACGCCTGAATTAACCTCGTCATCGCCGATAACAACAAGATACCTTGAGTTCACCTTATCGGCATATTTCATTTGTGCACGAAGAGAGCGAGAATTAAGGTCATACTGAACAGAGAATCCCTCGCTCCTCATATCCTTTGCTATCTCGACAGCCTTTAGCTCCGCTTTTTCGCCCATAGCGACAATAAACAAATCCAGCTTATTAGGTTCAGGAAACGGACAACCCTGTGCTTCCATAACGAGTTGAATTCTCTCGAGTCCCATTCCAAAGCCGAGTGACGGAGTATACTGACCGCCAAGCTCCTCGATCAAGCCGTCATATCTACCGCCGCCGCAAACAGTACCCTGTGAGCCGATTGAATCAGATACGAACTCAAATACTGTCTTTGTGTAATAATCAAGGCCTCGAACAATTTGGGGATTTACAATATAGTCAATATTCATAGCCTTAAGATAGGACTGAACCTTCTCAAAATGTTCTTTACATTCATCACAAAGGTAATCCAGAACAACGGGTGCATCCTTCGAAATATCCTTACAAACAGGACTTTTGCAATCTAAAATACGCATAGGATTGCGTTCTAATCTTTCATTACAGGTATCACAAAGCTCATCTGTATGTGCCTTGAAATATTCACGAAGAGCGTTGTGGTACTCTGCACGACAGGTCGGACATCCGATTGAATTAATTTCGAGATGGAGATCCTTTATACCAAGCTCGTCGAATACCTGATTAGCAAGAGAAATAATTTCCGCATCAGCAAGCGGCGAGGTTGCACCGAAGCATTCAATACCAAACTGATGGAATTCGCGTAATCTGCCTGCCTGCGGCTTTTCGTATCTATAGCAGGAGGTGAGATAGCAAATTTTTTGCGGCAACGCTTCATTCGAAAGTCCGTTTTCCAAGAATGCTCTCGCAGCACCTGCTGTACCCTCCGGACGCAGAGTGATTGAACGACCGCCCTTATCATCGAAGGTATACATTTCCTTTTGGACAACATCTGTTGTATCTCCGACACCTCTTTGGAAAAGCTCTGTATGCTCAAAAACAGGTGTACGCATTTCCTTGTATCCGAAATTTTCGGCAACACTCAAGCATGTTGCTTCTATATATTGATTTTTGTAGGATTCTAACGGGAGAACATCCCTTGTTCCCTTAATCGCTTTAGTTACTAACGCCATATTAATCTCCATAGCCTTTCCGACTACTAATAGTTTATCAATATTCCTAACGCCTTATTGTAGCCGAATAAGGTGCATAATCGGAATTCAGTCATCTCAAAATTATAAAAAAATAAATTTCGAGGACGGTGTGATAGATTAGTGTGGTTTTCACACTATCTCCTTTTCGGTTTAATCAAATATTAAGGTGAGAGCAAACTCCCACCTTAAGAAATGAATTTATTTTTTTGAATTATATCTAGGATTTACGATTTCTCTCCATTCAAAATCGCCTCGTTCAACACCGCGGATAAGTGCCTCGGCAGTCGCAATATTAGTTGCAAACGGAATATTATGAACATCACACAGACGAAGGAGGTCGTTATCATTCGGTTCGTGCGGTTTCGGGTTTAGAGGGTCTCTGAAAAAAAGCAAAAGATCAATTTCATTGCAGGCGATACGGCTTGCAATTTGCTGTCCGCCGCCCTGGGAGCCACTCAAAAAGCAATTAATATCAAGGCCTGTTACTTCCTTAACGAGCTTTCCCGTTGTACCGGTTGCACATACATCGTGTCTACTGAGTATTCCGCAATACGCAATACAGAACTGTACAAGCAATTCTTTTTTTGCATCGTGTGCAATAAGTGCTATATTCATAAAATCCTCCTTATCTGTCATTCACTACTTATTATTACAATATCTTGATTATAATACCATAAAATGTCAATTATAACAAGTATTTTTATTACAAAATGCCGTTTTTGTGTGAAAATTAATGATTATTTAATCACATTCATCAAAACAAAAGAGATTCATCGGTTTGTGCCTTTTCCTCTTGATTATTTTGATTATAGTAATAGTCAATTACTGCGGCAGTGATTTCGGCAGTAGAGGTACCGGAGCCTGCCGTTGTGATAGCAGAAGCAACGCTGATTTCAGGATTGTCATATGGAGCAAACGAAATAATAAAGCCGTTATTTTGCTTTACCCCGTTTACAATAACCTGTGATGTACCTGTTTTTGATGCAACAGGAGTGGTAATCTTCGTCAGAGGGTTATTAATCTCGTTGTCAAAAAGATTAATACCAACCCTTCTCATACCACCTCGTACTACCTCAAGGGTACTTGTGCTTACTCCGGTTTTCTCAAGAATAGAAACATCACTGTCGACAACCTCGCCGGTTGATTTTACAATCCTTGATTTAACAAAATGCACCTGATACCTTGTTCCGTTATTTGCTATTGCAGCACAGTAATTTGCAAGCTGAAGAGGAGTCAACAGGTTTTCAGACTGACCGATAGCTGCCTGTACGGTATCACCGGGATTCCAGGTCATATCAAATTTCTTTCTATACTCCGGACCCGCCATAACGCCTGTTGCTTCAGGAATCTCAACACCTGTTTTTTGTCCCAATCCAAAAGCCTTTCCGTATTTATTCATAATTCCGATTCCCATAAGCTCGGCACAATTATAGTAGAAAACATTACAGGATTTTTCGAGAGCACCCTGAACATCAAGGCTTCCGTGAGCATCAAGACATCCAAATGTCATTTCGCCGATTGCATATACCGAATGACAGGTAAATTTTGTGCTTGGGGTTATTTTACCCTCCTCCAAGGCCGCAACCGACATCAATGGCTTAAAGGTTGAGCCGGGAGCATAAGCCGCTAACGCAAAGCGGTTGTATAAAGGAGTTCTTCTGTCCTTCGCAAGAGACGAATAATTATTATAATAATCCTCCAAATCGTAGGTTGGATAATTTGCCGCCGCGAGAATTTCGCCCGAATGAATATCCTCAACTACTACGGCTCCTGTTGCCGCAGAGGATGTATTTTGACAAATATAGGCGAGCTTTTCCTGAGCAATTTTTTGCATATCCTTATCAATGGTGAGGATGATTGTATTACCCTGAATAGGCTCCTTTGTGATAGCCTCGCTGACATTTCCCTGTGCGTCGATTGTGACAGTCTTTTCGCCTGCCTTACCTCGAAGCTCGGACTCGCAAGCAGCCTCAATTCCCGATTCGCCGATTTGGTCATTTATTCCGTAGCCGCTGTCCTTAAGTTGCTTATATTCCTCGGCATTGATTTTTCGGACAGTACCGATAATATGGGCAGCAAGGGAAGAATCCGTATATGCCCTATATGCAACAACTCTTACATCGGCACCAAGATATTGCTCGCTATTCTCTTTTATTTTTGCAACGGTATCATCGCTTACATCATCTGCAATAGTAACAGGATTCGAAACAGAAAACAAAAGTCTTGTAAGCTCATATCGAATGCTTCCGATTTCCAATGCAGTTTGAACATCATAATTTTCAAGGCCATATTTTTCGACCATAGCATCATAACAGTTTTGAGCCGTCGCATAATCCTGAACATTAAGCATATCCTTGCTCTTCATATTTTTTATTGATAATTCATATTTCTCGTCGTCCGACTCATCAAAAAATACAATCTTGCCCGAAGAATTAAGCTTCAACGGCAGATTATGAACATATTCCTCGTCGTTTTCGTTAAACAGAACAATAAGACTTTCAATAATTTTGTTTCTTTGCTCATTTTCGGAGGCTGACGGAAAATAAGCCGCGTCAAGGACAATGCTATTCCCCTTGCGATTAGTAACAAGAGTGTTGCCGTTTCTGTCAACAATATCGCCCCTTGCCGCTTCTATTGGGACGGTGTAGGTTTTTACGGCACTGCTTTGGGCAAGATAGTATTCGTTATTCTTAATTTGGATATTATATAAATCGTAGCCAAATCCGAGCAAAACAGCCAAAACAAGAATTATTGCAATAATTGTTCTTGTGTTTTTATATCTTTCGCCCACAGCAATTCTCCTTTCATAAAAATCTACACAGGTATTATTCCTTGTTTAATTTCTTTTTTAACGGAATAATTAAGAAGCTCATAAAAAATCCTGCAACAGAGGTATAAACAAACGACGGCAAATAAAACTGCCAAATAGTAACGAGACTGCCATCGCCGCCCTTTGAAACAACAAATACAAGCCAATATATCACTACATAAAGAAATGTAACAATAGCACTCGAAGCAAAGCCGAGCCAAAATGTCGGACGAAGCAAATGTGTTATCAAAACCGCAAGTATATAGCAAGCCGCCATTAAAAACAACGCATTAAATCCACGCGAGAGCGAGGCAACACAATCCCAAATAACGCCGGAAAAAAGACCGATAAACACTGCAGTCCTTTCATCCTCGCCTATGCTCAAAAGAACGGCACCCGGGATAAGCAAAAAGCATCTTGCCCCTGCTATTTGCGGGATTAAGCCAAACACATTTTGAAGAAGTGCCAAAGCACAAATTATCGCCGCAAATACCAAATATTTGATTGTTTTTTCTTTTTTAGTTAGTTCCATATTTTATACCTAAAAATCAGTCAATACAAAACAGGTATCAATCTCGTCAGGGTCAGCACCCGGAGTTATTACCGCATAGGAGGAGATATCGGTTGGCTCACCGTCAATTTCGTCAACCGTACCGATAATCAAACCCTTTGGTACTTTTTCGCCCAAGCCTGCCGTACAAATAATTGATTCATAAGCAATATTTGTTGCAGAATCGAGGTTGGCCATTTTGCATTTATTTTCTTTGGCGAGCATAGCATTTCCCGTAACATAGGAAATCTCGCCTGTAATCAGCTCATATGCGGAAACATTGAAATCCGGACTTAATATAGTCCTTACAACGCTGTAATTAGGGTAAACCTTTTCTACCACACCAAGAAGATACTTTCCGTAAAGGACAGCATTTCCCTGTTCAACACCGCTTATTGAGCCCTTTGAGATAGTAAAGGATTTATAAATATCGGCACTATCTCGAGCAATAACGGAAGCCTCGACAAATTCGTAATTCGAATTTTCTTCACGAATCCCCAAAAATTCTTTATACAGTTCATTTTGTTTTTTCAGATTTTCGTAATCAACGAGCTGCGATTGAAGCTCGCCAACTTGGCCCTGAAGTTTTTGAATTTGCTCCTTATACACCTCGTCGCCCTTTACATTTCCAACAACTCTATCTACGCCGTTTGCAATTTTTTGGGCAACATAGTGACAGGGCTTAAACACCGCTCCTACAACGGCGGATTGTGCCGTTGAGCCAAATCCGTTTGCTGCTGCTATCAATGCACCCGAGAGCAACAGAGCCGCAATTATACACACCAGCTTAAACGGTCTGCTCTTAAAAATACTTTTCATAATTTACCACTATCTTTTTCGTTATTTTGCTCTGCGAAGCTTTACGGATGTTCCTATCGCAACACAATCAGTCGCATTATCAGGAACGATTACAGGCAATCCAATTTCCTGTTCTATAAGTTCTTTTAGTCCGCGAAGGCGGCTTGCACCGCCCGTTAGATAAACTCCTCTGTCGAGAATATCAGCGGCAAGCTCCGGCAATGTTACCTCAAGAGTTTCCTTTACAGCGGAGATAATCTGCCCAACAGGTTCCTCAAGAACCTTGCGAACATCACCAGAGGTTATTTCTACGCTACCGGGAAGACCGTCAACAAGATTTCTGCCTCTAACCTCCATAGCCGCCTCACCATCATATTCCATAACAGAGCCAATCTTCAGTTTAATATCCTCCGCAGTTCGTTCACCGATGAGGAGATTATGATTCTTGCGAAGATAAGAGGCAATAGCATCGTCCATTGTTTCGCCTCCCACCTTAATGCTATTACAGCAGGCGATGCCGCCAAGAGACAAAACAGCAATATCACTTGTGCCGCCGCCAATGTCAATAATCATAGAACCTGTAGGCTCATAAACAGGAAGTCCTGCTCCAAGTGCCGCCGCCATAGAGGTTTCGATAAGCTCAACCTCCTGTGCACCTGCTGAACGAACAGCATCCTCAACCGCTCTACGCTCAACCTCGGTTACATCTGACGGAACGCATATTACCACTCGGGTTTTAGTAAAAATGTTCTTGCCCGAGGAACGATACATAAAATCGTGAAGCATATCTGCCGTCATATCAAAGTCGGCAATAACACCATCCTTCATAGGACGAACAGCAACAATTGAGCCCGGAGTTTTTCCTATCATTTGCTTTGCTTCGTTTCCTGTTGCCAGCACACGCTTTGATCTTACATCAACCGCAACAACGGAGGGTTCGTTAATGATAATATGTCTGTCTCTTATACACATCTCCGAGCCCACGAGACGTAGAGGAAT
>CAMFPZ010000031.1 GCA_945979635.1 uncultured Eubacterium sp. | reverse complement strand
AGACAGATATAATATAGATAATCGAATATAAACAAAGTGAGGTGAGCCCAAAGGGGTTCGCTTCTTTTTATTGTAGGTGGTGAAGATTTGGCTAAATTAAACACAGTGGAAAGAGTTGAAGAAATCATAAAGCCTATTGCAGATGAAATGGGATATGATTTATGGGATGTCCGCTTCGCAAAGGAAGGTGCAGATTGGTATTTGCGTATCTTCATCGACAAGGATGGTGGCGTGGATATTAACGACTGCGTGGATTATACCCATGCAATTACAAAGCCGCTTGATGATGCCGACCCGATAAGCCAAAGCTATATGCTTGAGGTAAGCTCACCCGGCGTTGAGAGAGAATTAGTAAAAGACGGGCATTTCGAGAAATACATCGGCTCGCCGGTTATGATGAGAACAATCAGAGCAATCGACGGAGTGAGAGATTTCAGCGGGGTACTCGTTGAATATAAGGACAGAGAAATAACAGTTGAGCTCGCTGACGGGAGTATCATAAGAGTAAACAAGAAGGATACCTCGTATGTAAAGCTCGATGATTTCGATATAAACGACTTTAATCAAGAAATTTAATTTGAGAGGATGGTAGGAAAAATGAATAAGGAATTTTTTGAGGCAGTAAAGATGATAACTGCGGAGAAGGGTATTCCGGAGGAATATCTTTACGACAAAATCGCGACGGCTATTATCGTTGCGGCAAAGCATGATTATAACGGCAAGGATATTGTTCATTGCGATATTAATCCGGAAAAAATGAATATTAAGGTTTATGTTACCAAAAATGTTGTTGAGGAAATTGAGGATCCTGATACAGATCTTACTCTTGAGCAGGCACAGCTTATTCGTAAGAGTGCAAAGGTCGGCAAGACAATAAATATCCCTCTTAAGACAAAGGATTTCGGCAGAATCGTTGCTCAAACAGCAAAGCATGTTATCCGTCAGGGTATTCGCGAGGCTGAAAGAGGAAAGATGCTTGAGGAATTTCAAAGCAAGAACCAAGAGCTCATTACGGCAAAGGTCAACAAGGTTGACCCCGTTACAGGAAATGTTATCCTCGAAATCGGTAAGAGCGAGGCTATTTTGCCAAAGGCAGAGCAGGTTCCCGGCGAAACATTTGTTGAAGGTCAGATGACAAAGATTTTTGTTGTTGATGTTAAGGATGCAGGCAAGGGACCAAAGGTTATGATTAGCCGTACTCATCCCGGATTAGTAAGACGATTATTCGAAACCGAGGTTCCGGAAATATTCGATGGAACAATCGAGATTATGAGCGTTTCGCGTGAGGCCGGCTCTCGTACAAAGATTGCTGTTATGTCAAAGGATGAAGATGTTGACGCAGTTGGCTCATGCATCGGTCCAAAGGGACAGAGAGTATCAAATATCGTTGAGGCACTCGGCGGTGAGAAAATTGATATTGTTAAGTACAGCACAAATCCGGAGGAATTCGTTTCTGCCGCACTTGCACCGAGTGATGTAATTTCTGTTGAAATTCTTGATGAAGGAGCAAAGTCCTGCAGAGCTACTGTACCGGATGACCAGCTTTCGCTTGCAATCGGCAATAAGGGACAGAATGTTCGTCTTGCCGCAAAGCTTACATCTTGGAAAATTGATATTCGTCCTGAATCGGGATTTTACGAGGGCGAATAAAATATAAATGGCAGGTGACATTATGAAAACAAAAAAGGTACCGATGAGAATGTGTACCGGATGCGGCGAAATGTTCGACAAGAGAACACTTGTCAGAGTAGTAAAAAGTCCTGACGGAGAGGTCAGCCTTGACCTTACAGGAAAGAAATCCGGCAGAGGTGCTTATGTTTGCAAAAGTTCCGATTGCCTGAAAAAAGCAAGAAAAAAGCGTGCCCTTGAGCGAACCTTTGGTATGCAAATCGAGGACAGCGTATATGATAAAATGGAAGAAGAAATT
Organism: uncultured Eubacterium sp.; assembly: GCA_945979635.1. Lineage (GTDB taxonomy): Bacteria > Bacillota > Clostridia > Oscillospirales > Acutalibacteraceae > Eubacterium_R. Next base: position 6,360 of record CAMFPZ010000031.1, on the reverse strand, counting down.
GCAAATGCCTAAAAAGTATTTATCTATGCTGGGTATGGCGAGGAGAGCGGGAAGATTAGCTATGGGCCACGATATGGCACTTGGTGCTGTTTGTGACAAAAAGGCTACTTTGATTATTTTTGCATCCGACATATCCGAGAGGCTGATTGAAGAATTTAAGCTCGCGAGGGATAAGCGTTATCCCGAGCTCGAGATGATGAGAATAAGCGAAAGTATTGACGAATTGCATAGAGCACTCGGCTATAAGGCTGGTGTTATCGCTGTAAATGACAGCAATTTTTCAGTCAGACTTATTGAACTGATTAAACAGGAGGAAGACGAGTATGGTAATAAAGATTAAGATTTCCGACATCGCAAAGGATTTCGGAAAGCAGAGCAAGGAAATTATCGAAATATTGGACACATACTGCGAAGGTCCTGCAAGAAAGCCTGCTACCGCACTTACAGAGCAGGAGCTCAATGTTTTGTTCGATAAGCTCACACAGGCAAACAGCGTGAGTGATTTCGGCTCATATTTTGCACAAAAGAAGGAAAAGCCGGCAGAAAAGAAGCCTGTAAAGAATACAGAGCAAAAGCCGAAGAGCAGCTCAAAGAGCACTGCAAAGACCGATGAAGCAAAGAGCAAGAAGCACCAAAGCCAGGCGGCTATTTTGCAAATGGCAGAGCAGGCAGCAAAAAGAGCGGAGGAAAAGGCAAAGAAGCGTGCCGAACAGGCTCCGCAGGCAAGAACAAAGGGCGAAAAACGCCATGTTGATACAAGAGTTAATATCGTAGACTTGGAAAAGTATAACCAAAAGTACGAGGATATTTCTCCTGCAAACAGTGTTGGAGATTATCAAAAGAAGCAGAAGCTTAACCAAAAATCAAAGCAATACAGAAAGAAGAAGCCACAGGGTATGCACTCTCGCTCAAAGAAGGAGACGGAGGCACAGCGTCTTGCTCGTATTGCAGAACAGAGAAAAAATCAAAAAATTAAAATTACTGTAGGTGACGAAATTACTGTAGGTGAGCTCGCTTCGCTTCTTCGTATGGCGGCAAACGAGGTTATCAAGGAGCTTATGAAGCTCGGTATGATGGTAACAGTAAACGAGGTTATTGACTTTGATACTGCCGAAATCGTTGCAACAGAGCTTGGTGCAAAGGTTGAGAAAGAGGTCGTTGTTTCAATCGAGGAGCAGATTATCGAGGCAGAGGACGAAAACGACGAGAACGCTATTACCCGTCCTCCGGTAGTTTGTGTTATGGGTCATGTTGACCATGGTAAGACCTCTATTCTCGACGCAATCCGTAACACATCGGTAACCTCAACAGAAGCCGGTGGTATTACACAGGCAATCGGTGCATATCAGGTTGTTACTGCGGATGATGATGTTATTACATTCCTTGATACACCGGGTCACGAGGCGTTTACAGCTATGCGTGCAAGAGGTGCAATGAGTACTGATATTGCTGTTTTGGTTGTTGCAGCAGATGATGGTATTATGCCGCAGACAATCGAGGCTATTAACCACGCAAAGGCAGCGGGCGTAGAAATTATTGTTGCTATCAACAAGATGGATAAAGAGGGTGCAAACCCTGACAGAATTATGCAACAGCTCACAGAACACGAGCTTGTTCCTGAAGAATGGGGCGGTGATATTATCTGTGTTCCTGTTTCTGCTAAAACAAAGATGGGTATTGATAAGCTTATTGAAACAATCAATCTTGTTGCAGAAATGTGTGAGCTTAAGGCAAATCCCGACAGAACCGCAAAGGGTGTTGTTATCGAAGCAAAGCTCGATAAGGGAAGAGGCCCTATTGCAACCCTTCTTGTACAAAACGGTACCCTCCACGCAGGCGATGTTATCGTTGCCGGTACTGCTGTCGGTAAGGTTAGAGCTATGACAGATTGCTTGGGTAGAAAGCTAAATAATGCCGGTCCTTCTGTCCCTGTTGAGATTATGGGACTCGACCAAGCACCTATGAGCGGCGATTTGTTTAATGCTGTTTCGGACGAAAAGCTTGCCCGTCAGCTTGTTGAACAGCGTAGAGCAGAGGCGAAGGAGGAGGAATTCAGAGCATTCCAAAAGGTTACTCTCGATACTCTCTTTGACACCCTTCAGGATGGCGAGATGAAGGAGCTTAATATCATTGTAAAGGCTGATGTTCAGGGCTCTGTTGAGGCAGTAAAGCAGTCGCTCCTTAAGATAGAAAACGATGAGGTCAGAGTTAAGATTATTCACGGCGGCGTTGGTACTGTAAATGAGAGTGATGTTATGCTTGCAAATGCGTCGAATGCAATTATCGTCGGATTTGCTGTAGGCGTTGATCCGGTTGCACAGGAAAGTGCAAACCGCGATGGTATTGAAATTAAGACCTATCGCATTATTTATGATGCTATTGAGGACATCGAGAACGCAATGCGTGGTATGAGGGCTCCGAAGTATCGTGATGTTGAAACAGGTAGTGCAGAGGTTAGAGAGGTTTATAAGATTTCTTCTGCCGGAACTATTGCAGGATGCGTTGTTACATCGGGTAACATTAAGCGTAACGGCAAGGTTCGCGTTATGAGAAACGGAAAGCAGATTGCTGATGTTGAACTTGCAAACCTTAAGAGATTTAAGGATGAGGTTAAGGAAGTATCATCAGGCTACGAGTGCGGTATTAGTCTTGCAGGATTTGATGATATTCAAACAGGCGACATCTTTGAGGCATATATCGTCGAGGAATACAGAGACTAATCCTTGAAAAAAGTATCGGAGAATAACTTATGGCAGGCTATAAAATTGACAGAATAACCGAGGACATTAAAAGAGAGCTTATCGCTATTATGCGTGAGGTCAAGGACCCAAGAGTCAGCGGTGTGTTCATTAGTGTCGTAAAGGTTGATGTCAGCAATGACTTGAGCTATGCAAAGATTTATGTCAGCTCTCTTGAGGGAGTTGAAAGTACAAAGCAGGCTGTAAAGGGATTGAAGTCGGCTGCGGGATTTATTCGTGGAAGACTCGGCTCGGCACTGCATTTGCGTAAGACTCCTGAGCTGAAATTTGTTGCTGACGATTCTATTGAAAAAGGTATGGAGCTTTTTGATAAGCTAAAGGGTATAGAAACAAGAAATGAAGATTGATGTTGAAAAATGTGCACAGCTTCTCGGAGAATGGGATAATATTCTCATTCTCTGCCACGCACATCCCGACGGAGATACCTTGGGCAGTGGCTTTGCTCTGCTTCGTGCAATGCAGGGCTTGAATAAGCGTGCAAGAATTTTATGTGATGATGAAATACCGTCGAAGTATTCTTATATGCTTGATGGTATAAAAAACGAGGAATTTGAGCCGGATTATGTTGTTGCGGTTGATGTTGCAACAGTAAGTCTTTTGGGCTCGCTTCAGGAAACCTACGGCGACAGAATTAATCTTTGTATTGACCATCACGCAACTAATACAAAATATGCCGAAAATCTTTTGCTTTGTTCCGATGCGGCGGCTAATTGCGAAATCATTTTCGAGATTATTAAAGCTCTGGGTGTAAAAATAGACAAAAAAACAGCAGATTGCCTTTATACAGGATTGACAACGGATACCGGATGCTTTAGATATTCGTCTACAACCTCGAACACTTATCGCTGTGCTGCGGAGCTTATTGACCTTGGTGCAGATAATGGTTATATCAATCGCCTTATGTTCGAAACAAAGACGAAAAAATTTGCTGCTCTCGAAAGACTTGCAACCCAAGGTATGCAATTTTTTCTGGATGAGCGTGTTTGTGTAATTACTATTACTAACGAAATGTACGAGCAAACGGGAACAGATGAGCAGGATACAGAGGCATTGCCTCCGCTAACCCGACAAATTGAGGGTGTTGAAATCGGACTCACGCTTCGCGAAAAAAAGGACAAGACCTGTAAGTGTTCAATCAGAACCTTTGAGAGTGTGAATGCCGCTGATTTGGCAGGAGCATTTGGAGGTGGCGGTCATAAGCAGGCGGCTGCTTGTCGATTCGATTGTGACATAGAAAGTGCAAAGAAATTGCTTGTAGAAAAATCCAAGGAATTATTGAAATAATGACCGGAATTATTTGTATAAATAAGGATAAGAGCATAACCTCCTTCGGCGTTGTTGCAAAGGTTAGAGGGATATGCCGCGAGAAAAAGGTAGGACATACCGGTACGCTTGACCCAATGGCGACGGGGGTGCTTCCGATTTTGCTCGGAGGGGCGACTCGGTTTTTGAATTTCCTACCCGACAGCGACAAGGGATATAGAGCAGAATTTATGCTCGGAAAAACCACTGATACTCTTGATATAACAGGCGAGGTAACAGGCGAATACGAGGTTAATGTAGGCGTTGACGAGCTGGAAGCAGTGCTTGATTGCTTCAGGGGAAGAATTGAACAAATTCCTCCTATGTACAGTGCAAAAAGCGTGGACGGAGTGCGTCTTTATGAGTTGGCACGCAAGGGCGAAAGCATAAATAGAAAACCCTGTCAGGTCGAAATAAAAAGGCTTAATCTGGTCGACTTTGACGAAAAATCAAATTGCTGTACTATTGATGTTTTGTGCAGCAAGGGAACATATATACGCTCGCTTATTGACGATATAGGCCAAAAACTGGGCTGTGGAGCCGTTATGACTTCTTTAATAAGAACAAGAGCTATGGGATTTACGCTTGAGGATTGTGTAACGATTGAGAATCTTCAGGATATGAGAGATAAGGATAAGGGCTTTCGCGAAATTCTACATAGCGTGGACAGTATGTTTTCGCAATATAAAAGAGTGGATGTTTCTCCTGCACAGTCGACAAGATTTTTCAACGGCGGTGCACTTGATATTGCGAGAATCAGGACGAGTATCGAGCTTGACGAGATATGCACGGTTTATGGCTCGGAGCGTGGCTTTTTGGGTCTTGGTCAACGAAAAGATGATGAATTAAGGGTGCTTCGTGTGCTGGCACTTAATGATTAAATGGACAGACAGTATTATGTATAATGATAGAATTGCGGTTGCTTTGGGTGATTTTGACGGAATGCACAGAGCACACCAAACTGTTGTTACGGGAGCAAAAAATGTAATCGTTTATTGCGTAAACAACAGGTTTTCACTTTTGCAAAAAAGTATTTTTGAAGAGCGTTATCCAAACGCTGTTTTTGCCGATTTTGAAGAAATAAAGAATATGCAGGGCGAGGATTTTATTGAAAAAATTTTGCTCGACAAATTCAAAGCGGGCGTTGTTCTTTGCGGCTTTAATTTCCGATTCGGCAAAATGGCGTCGTGGTCGGCTGTCGATATGCGTGCATATCTTGAAAAAAAGGATGTTTGGGTAAGGATTTTGGAGCATCTCGATTTCGAGGGTGAACCGATTTCTTCTACACGAATAAGAAAGGCACTCCAAGACGGCGATGTGGAAAACGCAAACAAAATGCTCGGCTATAACTTCACATTTGAGAATGAGGTTGTTCACGGTGACCGACGCGGAAGAACAATCGGTTTTCCGACGATAAATCAGCATTTGCCACAGGGACTTATTGTGCCGAAGTACGGTGTTTACGAAAGTCGTGCCTTTGTTGACGGCAGGGAATATAAGTCGTTTACAAATATCGGTATTCGTCCCAGCTGGAAGCTTGATGAGCCTCTTTGCGAAACTCATATATTTGATTTTGACGGAGATTTGTATTTTAAAAATGTTAGGATAGAGCTGATAAAATACAAGAGAGAAGAAAAGCTATTTAATAGCGTTGAGGAATTGAGGGAACAGCTTAATTATGACAAAAGCAGTATTGTTTGATTTCGATGAAACCTTGCAGGACAGAACGCTTGCTTTTGAGAGCTATATGGAGGCTGTGCTCGAAAAATACTTTCCCGAAATTGACGAGCAAACAGCGTTGCAATACAAACACGATATGGTCGAAACAGGTAACGGCGGATATGTTGTCAGAGTTGATTGGTATCAGGCACTCCTCGAAAAATGGGGATATGCCGATAAGCTTTCTGCAAACGAGCTTGCCGAGCATTATGACACAACCTTCGGCGACCATAATGTGATTTTCGAAAACAGCGTGCCGCTTCTCAAGGAGCTTAAGAATCGAGGCTATCTTGTCGGCGTAATAACTAACGGACCGTCGTATCTCCAAAATCATAAGATGGACGAAAGCGGACTGCGACCCTATTGCGACATTGTTGTAGTAAGCGGAGACTTGGGCGTACATAAGCCGAGTAGCGAAATATTTGAGATTACTGCAGAGCGTTTGGGATTGAAGTGTGAAGAATGTGTTTATGTAGGCGACCATCCTGTGAATGATATTGAGGGGGCATTGTCCTCCGGTATGAGGGCAATTCGTATGAATTGGGGTTGGTTTAAGGACAAGGACTTAAGAAGCGATGTT
>CAMFPZ010000030.1 GCA_945979635.1 uncultured Eubacterium sp. | reverse complement strand
CGAATATGCTTCTCGCCAAATTGCCGCAACAAATACAATGAAAAATAATAAAATAATTACTAAATTAATATTGAATTATATTCTTTCTTTTGCTATAATTATTTGTACTAATTTTTTAAGGAAACAAAAATGAAAAAGCATCTATCTATATTTTTAGTCTTCATTTCTGTGCTAATGATATTTGCCGGCTGCTCAAAGGGTGATGTTGCATACGACTTTATCTACCCGTTCTCGGCTGAAATAAAAAGCTATGACCCTCAGGTTGCTTCAACTCAAGATGAATTCTTAATTATTGAAAACACTTTCGAGGGACTCATTCGAATCCGTGACGACGGCGAGGTTGTCGAAGGAATGGCCGACAAGTGGGAAATCAGTGATGACGGACTCACCTATACCTTCCATATCAAGCAGGGTATGAAATGGGACATCAAAACCGACAAATATACCTCCGGCGAAAACCAGGGAAAATTCAAGGATGCAAGGCTGGAGATGATGGGAAAGGAATTTAATCCGGACATCACGGCAGATGATTTTGTTTTCGCTCTTCAAAGAGCGGCTGACCCGAACACGAACTGTCCTCTGTTTTCAACAATCTCGTGTATCAGGAATGCAAACGAAATTCATTCGGGAAAAATGAGTCCAGACAAGCTCGGAGCGGTTGCGACAAATCCGAATCTGCTCACCATAACCTTGGAGCACAAGGATGAAGGCTTCCTCGAAGCCTTGAGCTCAGCCGTTGCAATGCCGTGCAACGAGGAATTTTTCAATGCAACAAAGGGCAGATACGGACTCGACACAAAATACACACTCTTCAACGGACAGTTCTATGTCAACCAAATTTTAGAGTCGTCCTATCTCCTCAAGGCAAACAAGCAATACACAGGCTCTTATCCAACAAAAGCAAAAGAGCTTACGCTGAAAATCATCGACAAGAACAAGCAAAGCGAAATAATCTCAAGACTTGAAGACGGCTACTATGACGCCGCATTTATAAACGGCCACGACAGCGACAGCATAAAAAAGAACAGTGGTATAACCTACACAAGCTATCAGGACACAACCTGGGCTTTCATACTAAATGCAAACGACGAGGCACTCCAATCCGAAAGCATTCGTCGAGCCTTCTGCGAGGGCTTCAGCAGACCCGAAAGCTACGAAAAGCAATACCTCGCCAACGCTACCAACATCATCCCCCAATCAAGCCAAATCGGCGGCAACAAGGCTATACCTGCTATGGGCGAATCCGCCTACGGCTACAACAGAGACGAAAGCATCCGAACTTGGAAAAAGGGGCTCAATATAATCAAGCTTAACGACATCAGCATTACGGTCATAGCACCCGAATATATGGAGGAGCCTACGAAAATACTCCTTCAGGGTATCCAAAGCGGTATCGGCGAAACTCTACAGGATTCGAAGGGCAATCAGGTTAAGCTTTCTCTCAAGGTTGAGCTTATGAGCGAGGCGGAAATAAAATCCGCTATTGCAAGAAATGAATATGATATTGCTCTGGTTCCGTTCAGAGCAACGGGAAGCAGTGCGGTTTCATTTTTAAGCAATATCGTAGAGAGCGGATACGGCGAATACAACGAGGATGCTGTCGACGACTATATTTCGGCCGCCCAAAACTCCGGAGACTTAAGCGAAATTGCAGACAATCTCAAAAGAGCAGAAAATGAAATTATTACATCCTGCACAATTTGTCCGGTAATATATGAAAGCAGCTACTATGCTATGGCAAAGGGTGTAACTAATGTTCAATTTCACGCAGGAACAGGAAGGGTGAGCTTCGTCAATGCCGAAAGAGAATAGACAAAATAAGAGACTTGCTGTTTTTCTTTGGTGCTGTGTTGCGATATGTATGGCGGTAATATTCTATTTCAGTTCACGACCGGCAGACATTTCGTCACAACAAAGCGGATTTATTCGCAGGATTTTAGAGAGCATCTTCGGCGTTAGCACAACGACGGATTATATCGTTCGAAAGCTTGCTCATTTTTCGGAATTTCTCGGATTAAGCCTGCTCACGAACGCAGCTCTATACTTTTCATACGGCAAAACAAGAAAATTTATTGCAACAGGAGCTTCTTCACTATATGCAATAACCGATGAGGTGCACCAAATTTTTGTTGACGGGAGAAGCTGTCAGCTAACAGACTGGCTGATTGATACAGCAGGTGCCGTCACAGGACTGCTCATATTTTTAATTTTGTACTTTATTATTGACCGACTCAGGTCAAACTCAAATAACAGGAGGAAAAAATAATGAATATACTCACATTTGACACAGAAGAACAAATCGGAATCGCCGCAGGCTACTATATGTGCGGTCAGGTTTTGCAAAAGCCGAACAGTGTACTCGGTCTTGCAACAGGCTCAACTCCTGTCAGAGCCTACAAGCATATGATAGAGTTATACAACAAGGGTGCCGTTGATTTTTCACAGGTTACAACCTTCAACCTCGACGAATATGTTCATCTTGATGTAAAAGACAAGAACAGTTACCACTCCTTTATGCACGAAAACCTTTTTGATTACATAAATATTCCTGAGGAAAACATCAACTTCCTCGACGGAAACGCAAAGGATTTAGAGTCTGAATGTAAGGAATACGAAAAGAAAATCAGAAAAAGCGGCGGAATAGATATTCAGCTTTTGGGCATCGGCTCAAACGGTCATATCGCGTTCAACGAGCCTGCCGACAGCTTTCAGCGTTGGAGCCACATCGTTGAGCTCAAAGAAAGCACAATCAAGGATAATTCAAGATTTTTTAATTCAATCGAAGAGGTGCCGACAAGAGCATTAACTATGGGTATAGGTTCAATAATGCAGGCAAAGAGAATCCTCATCATCGCAATCGGTGAGCAAAAGGCAAAGGCAATAAAGCAGCTCATCGACGGTAATGTTACGCCCCAATGCCCTGCTTCTGTTTTACAGTTCCATACCGATGTTACGCTTATGCTCGACAATGGTGCAGCTTCGTTGCTTTAATCAGAAGGGGCAAAAGGATATATGAATCAATTTGATAAGAAGAAAAGGATAGCCATAATCCTCGCAGCTGCTGTCTTGATTGCGGCAATCATCGTGGCGGTTATTTTTGCGACAAAGAGCAACAATAACGCCCAAAAAATCGCAGACGAGACGGAATATGTTACTATCATAGACGAAAACGGAAACGCCGTAACTCTACTCGACGACAGCAAAAATCCTGTAACAAAAAATCCTGATACACAGGGCGAAAACACAACATCAAAAAAGAATAACGACAAGAACTCCGGCAATTCAAATAGTGCAGTGACGACTGAAAAGGTCACAGAAACAACAACTCAATTCACCACTAATTCGCCGGACACTGCAATCGTAACGCCCGATGTTCCGCTAGACGAATATGCCCTTACTAATTCTCTGGCACTATACAGGCTTCAGGAATATTACGGCGAAAAATATATAGTAAACTATGATGAACCAAACAACAAGGACACAGACAATATAGCCTTTGCGGTTTTCGCAAACGATGACGAAAAAACAAATATTGAATATCGCGTAATAGTAAATCTTTATTCGGGTAAGGCTATCCAGACTGACAAAAAGGGCAAGTCAACAGAAATTACAAAGGAAATCAACAAATAACAAAAGGAGAAAATTATGGCAAATAAAGGAAAGTTTTATATTACAACAGCTATTGCCTATACTTCAAGAAAGCCACATATCGGTAACAGCTACGAAATCGTGCTAACAGATGCAATTGCCAGATACAAGAGATTGCAGGGCTATGATGTTTTTATGCTCACAGGCACAGACGAGCACGGTCAGAAAATTGAGGAATACGCAAAGACAGCCGGCGTAACTCCAAAGGAATATGTTGATAAGGTTTCGGCAGAAATCAAGGGCATTTGCGATTTACTCAACACAAAATACGACCACTTTATCCGTACAACCGATGAATATCACGAAAAGACCGTACAAAAGATTTTCAAAAAGCTTTACGAACAGGGCGATATATATAAGGGATGCTACGAGGGTATGTACTGTACTCCCTGTGAAAGCTTCTGGACAGAGAGCCAGCTTGTTGACGGAAAATGCCCCGACTGCGGCAGAGAGGTTAAGCCGGCAAAGGAGGAGGCATATTTCCTCAAGCTTTCAAAATATCAAAAGCAATTAGAAGATTTTATCGAACAAAATGAAAACTTCATTTATCCTGAAGCGAGAAAAAAAGAAATGCTCAACAATTTCATCAAGCCGGGTCTTCAGGATCTCTGTGTTTCGAGAACAAGCTTCAAATGGGGCATTCCTGTTGATTTCGACGACAACCATGTTGTATATGTTTGGATTGATGCACTTTCAAACTATATTACAGCATTGGGTTATGATCCCGACGGCTCATCGGATATGTACAAAAAATACTGGCCTGCCGATGTTCATATTATCGGTAAGGACATCGTTCGTTTCCATACAATCTATTGGCCTATTATGCTAATGGCATTGGGCGAGCCTCTTCCGAAGCAGGTATTCGGTCATCCTTGGCTTCTCTTCGGCGAGGACAAAATGAGCAAATCAAGAGGAAATGTTATTTATGCCGACGATTTAGTGAATCTTTTAGGTGTTGATGCAGTAAGATACTATCTCGTATCCGAAATGCCTTATGCATCGGATGGCTCCATCACATACGAAACAATCATCGAGCGTTACAACTCCGACCTTGCAAACACCTTCGGAAATCTTGTAAACAGAACTATTGCAATGCAAAACAAGTATTTCGACGGCGTTATTCAAAATCCGAATGCACCCGAGGCAATCGACGAGGAACTCAAGAGCTTTGCTCTCTCGACCGTTAAGAATGTTGAAAAATACTTCGAAACATATCGTGTTGCAGACGCTGTTGAGGCTGTTCTTAACCTTGCAAAGCGATCGAACAAATACATTGACGAAACCGCACCTTGGGCACTCGCAAAGGACGAAAGCAAGCGTGAAAGACTCGGTACTGTCCTCTACAATCTTCTCGAGGCAATCAGATATATTGCTATTCTTCTTTCACCGTTTATGCCTGAAACATCCGATAAGATTTTTGCACAGCTAAATTGCGAGCTCAAGGACTATGAAACTCTTGAGAGCTTCGGCGGTCTTGAGGCAGGCAAAAGCGTAGGCGAGGCAAAGGCATTATTTGCGAGAATTGATGCTGAAAGGATGCTTGCTGATATTGCCGCAAAGCAGGAGGAGGCTGCAAAGGCTGAAGAGGCTGCAAAGCCAAAGGAGATTGAAGGAATTGCTCAAATTGAGTTCGACGACTTTTCAAAGGTTGAACTTCGAGTTGCAAAAATAACAGAATGCGAGCCAATTAAAAAGGCAAAGAAGCTTCTAAAGCTCCAGGTTAATGACGGCTCGGTTGAGCCACGCCAGATTGTATCAGGCATTGCACCATGGTATAAGCCGGAGGAGCTTATCGGAAAGAGCGTAATCATCGTTGCAAATCTTAAGTCGGCAAAGCTCTGCGGTGAAATGAGCAACGGAATGCTGCTCGCCGGTGATGTCAGCGAAAATGATGTTAAGGTTGTTTTCGTGGATATGCCTGCCGGAACAAGAATCAGATAATGACCTAAATAAAGGAAAATTTTTATGGCATCAAAAGTTAAAAATATTTTCTTGAAGGTATTGCTATGTTTAGCAACTATAATAGCAATTTTTTTAATCGGAGTAGCAATTGCAAATTACGATTCCATAAAATCCAGCAAGGATTTTATATCAAATGTTGCTCCTGTTGAAAATGCCGGGCTCAACCCGACAATCGACGATCTCGACGGGTACTACACCTTTACGACGGATAATGACATAAAAGTAATGCAACTGACGGATATTCACATCGGTGCCGGCTTCATCAGCAAGGAAGAGGACAAAATGGCTCTCAATGCCATTGAGGCAATGATAAGAGAGGAAAAGCCCGATTTAGTTATCGTTACAGGGGACATTGCATTCCCTGTTCCTCACCAGGCCGGAACGCTCAATAATAAGAACGGTGCTAAGCTCTTTGCACAGCTTATGGAGCAGCTCGGAGTATATTGGTGTCTTTCGTTCGGTAATCACGACACAGAGGCGTACAGTTATTATTCGAGAAAAAGCATTTCTAACCTCTATTCAAACAAGGAGAAATATCCCCACTGCCTTTTTCAAGCAGGCGATGACGAGGTTGACGGATACGGAAACTATATAGTAAAGGTTAAAAAATCAACGGGACAAATCACTCAGGCGTTCGTTATGCTCGACAGCCATTCATATGTTGACGGCGATATTTTCGGAATAGATTGGAAATATGATTGCGTACACAAAAACCAAGTTGCTTGGTACGAAAATGAAATAAAAAAATTAACCGAGCAAAACTATGGTATTACGCCAAAATCACTTATGTTCTTCCACATTCCGCCTTATGAAATGCTTTCGGCATACAATGAATATCGCGATAACGGATTCGAGAATACGGAAAATGTAAAATATACCTATGGTGATTTCGGAGAGCACGAGCCTGTTGTTTTTCCAAGTATGTATAACTACGGCTTATTCGACAAAGTCGTTGAGCTGGGCTCAACACAGGGTATTTTCTTCGGTCACGACCATCTAAACAATTTTGCACTAAACTATAAAGGCGTTCATCTTTCCTACAGTCCATCTATTGACTACCTTGCATACGACGAGCTTGATAAGTTCGGTTCACAGAGAGGATGCCAGACCATCACAGTATCTCCAAACGGTTCGTTCAAAATTGAGCAGAGCAACTACTATGATGACAAGTATCAACCAATTCTCGAAAAAGAGCAGGTAACTATGTCCCCATATTATGAATAATAAAAGAAATCCTCCGAAATTGGTTATCCTAAATTTCGGAGGATTTTCTTTTTTAATAGTATATGATTTTTGTTTGCATTGTTTGAGTATCGAGTAGCTTTACGCTCGAACGGAAATGATTATCGTAGCAGCAATAACCTGCACCCGGGCATTGAATAATTCTCGTTCCGTTCAACTCCAGCTCAAAATCATTCAAGTGGTCGTGGCCGAAGCACATTCCCTTAAGATATGGCGAAAGCCTTTTTAGCTCGGTTGTCATAATTCTCGGCGGACAAGGGTGTTCTCTCATTCTGCCGATATACTTTATTCCCTTCTTGAAGCGAACAGCTTTCTTATCACCATATGCCCAAAAAGGCACGAAATACGGCTTTTCGTCACAGATTGTCATAATATCCGGAACAATAATATGCTGAAACAAAATCGCATTTGTTCCCTTTATTTCGCCGAGTGCCCACTCAACAGTCGCTTCATCAACAATATCATAATAGCTTTCGTCGCCATCATAATATGAGCCGCTGTCAATAAACAGCAGCTTCTCATCCATAACATCAAGGACATAATTTCTGCCCTTTGTAAGGGAGTTAGGATATGATGAGATAATGCTCAATATTTCGTCCTTCGAAATATTACATTCGTCATCATGATTACCGAAGACTGTTGCAAACGGAGTTTTGCCTGTTAAATCAAGGACTTTTCTAAGATATTTTTCGTATGGCTCGGTTGATTTTTGAAAATCTGGACCGTGAACAATATCACCTAAAAACACTATTAAATCTGCATTTGCTTTATCTATTGCGTTCTTCAGACCGACGAGCGTTCTTTCGAGTGAATGCTTTTTCACAAGCGGACGCGAATGCACATCCGCAACTAACAATATCTTCATAATACTTTCCGTATAATCCATTATCACAAACTTGTACAACCAGGGACTGTCCCTAGTTGTACATTTATGCGTGTAGATGTGAATTTATTTCACAAATAATTCTATCTAATGTCTTTTTTGTTGTCAATCCTAGTGCGATTGTAACGCACGAACCGTCATTGTTATATATAATAATATTTGAATACCTATCTACAAAGTTCTTTCGCAAGCTAACCTTTGTATCCTTAATTCCCTCTACCCTTTCGATATTTGCATATTCAAATTTGTTGTTATCATCAAGACCTGTAAACTCAACATATTCATCAAAAAATCTAACGCCGTTTGACATTATTTCTTTCGTTACAAGACCTGCGATAACGCAACAGCTTACCATAATAATAACAAAGATTATTCTATAACCGTCCGCTTTTTCAATAATTTTTTTTATTGCACTAACGAAAAAAACAACAGTTGCAATATCAAAAGCAAAAATAACCGAAGCAGTTATCGGCGAAAGACATCTATAAAATTTGTAATTATTCTTTTCACTCATTACTTATTTCCTGCTTGTATTCCCTTTTTTCAAATTTTGTAAGTATCGGGCAG
>CAMFPZ010000029.1 GCA_945979635.1 uncultured Eubacterium sp. | reverse complement strand
TTCCTCTACGTCTCGTGGGCTCGGAGATGTGTATAAGAGACAGATAATAAAAAGGACTATAATTATAGAAATGGTGAAGCTTTGAAATTTTTAGCAATAGGCGATGTTGTTTCCTCACAGGGCTGTGAGTACCTAAGACAGATTTTGCCAAAAATGAAAAGAGAATACAATGTCGACTTTGTTGTCGCTAACGGCGAAAACAGTGCAGTCGGAAACGGCGTAACTCCGAATAGTGCCGAGTATTTGTTTTCGAGCGGTGTGGATGTAATCACTCTTGGAAATCATTCGCTCAAGCGAGCAGAGATTTGCGACTATCTTGACTCGAACGAATTTATTATTCGCCCTTGCAACTATCATTCGTCTGCACCCGGCAGAGGAAGCGTTATTCTCGACAAAGGTGCAAGCCGAATAGCAATCATTAATTTACAGGGATGTGTTTATCTCGAGAGCAACAGAAATTCATTCGAGGCTGTTGACGAGGAAATAGAAAGGGTTAAGCGTGATGGTGCTAACATCATTCTTGTTGATTTTCACGCCGAGGCGACCAGTGAAAAAAGAGCGATGGGTTATTATCTTGACGGACGAATTTCTGCTCTTTTCGGAACTCATACCCATACTCAAACCTCGGATGAACAGATTTTGCCGCAGGGTACGGGATATATAACCGATTTAGGTATGACGGGTCCGTTTTATTCGGTTCTCGGAGTTGAGCCGAGCGTTGCCATACAGAAGATGAAAACCAACCTGCCCGTGAGATTTACTAATCCCGACGGCCCGTGTGTTCTCGAAGGAGTTTTTATCGAAATAGATAACAAAAGCGGAAAAACCGTTCAAATAGAAAGGTTTAGAAGATGACAAAAAGGATAACGGCTTTGATATGCGTTGTGGGAATAATTTGCAGCTGCTTCTTCGGTTGCAGCAGGACCACGCCGCAGAGTCAGCAGCCTATCATAAATCAGGATACTGCCGAAATTGTCAGCGACACAACAAGCTTTAAGCTTAGCTATACTCAATCGGATTCGCTTAATCCATATGAATCCGATTCGCTCAATAACCATGTTGTGCAGGATTTAGTTTTTGAGTCGCTGTTCAGAATAGACGAAGGCTTCGAGGCACAGCCCGAAATTGCAAGCTCGTATGCGTATACGGATTCGAAAACGCTGAAGGTCACTATCGTCAGCGGAATAAAATTCTCCGACGATTCAACGCTCGATGCACAAAGTGTTGTGCAGGCGTTTGATATGGCGAGCTCGTCGCCGTATTATGCAAGCTCGCTTTTGCCCATAGCGTCGGCGAGTGCCCTCAGTCCGACAGAAATAGAATTTAAGCTGAAATATCCGGATGAATATGCTCATAATCTGTTGACCTTCTACATTGCGAAGGATACAGACGAGAAATATCCTATCGGAAGCGGAAGATATTTGTTTTCGGAGGGTGACGGAAAGCTTTATGTTGAGCTTAACGAGAAATATCGTGAGGAATTTAAGCCGAGATTTACGAAAATTCAACTCGTTAATGTTCCTGCACCCGACTCAATAAACAACGCTCTTAATATTGGAAATATAAGCTATGCATTCCGCGACCTTTCAACCGAGGATGTTTCAAGATTGAAATGTAACAAGAAAAAGGTCAGCCAGAACAATCTCGTTTATATCGGAATAAATTCGGGGACAAAGGTGACCTCAAACGAAAGCATAAGGCGAGCAATATCACTTGCGATAGACCGCGAGGCGATAGTAAAGAATGCCTATCAGGGCTACGGCAGGGCGGCTGATTCGATTTTCCACCCGAACTCAAGCCTCGGAAGAGAAACGACTATGTTCAATACTACTCAGGACATCGCCGCGGCAAAGCAGGCAATAGCCCAAAGCGGAATATCGAATCCGCATTTGAGCCTGCTCACTAATGATAATACGAACAGAATCTCCGCTGCAACTCTGATTAAGCAGCAGCTTGAGGCAGTGGGATTTTCGGTCAATGTTCGAACCGTATCTAACGCAACCTACGCGGATGCCTTAGAAAAGGGGAGCTTTGATATATATTTGGGCGAAACGAAAATCCCGTTTGATATGCGACTGACAGGCTTTTTTAGTGAAAAGGGAAGCACACATTTCGGTATAGACCAGGAGTCAGCCGCTGCTATTCAGTATAACAGCTATCTTAACGGCTCAACGCAGATTGGAAAATTTACTCTTGATTTTTCGGTTGAGATGCCGTTTGTTCCTATTATGTATCGCGATGCGATTATTTGCTACTCAAAGGCAATGCGTGGCGATATGCAGGGCTACTATGGAAATTATTTTTCAAATATTCAAGATTGGTACTACAACTAACGGAGGTATGGTATGATTAAATACGAAAACAAAAACGGCTATATCGAAATTACTAATAGCTATTTTGCAAAGCTGGTAGGAAATACGGCACAGAGCTGCTTCGGCGTAACCCGTATGGTAAACTCTAATCCCGTACAGAGCATAAAATCGGCCATCATCAATCGTGTCGAAAGAGCCGCAGAGCTTGATAATTCTAATCAGGGCGTAACAATAAAGAGCATTAACGGTGCACTTGTTGTTGACCTTTCTATCGCTGTGTCCTATGGAGTAAACATAAATGCTATTGCGGACAGCATTGTAAACAAGGTACGCTATACTATCGAAAGTGCAACTGACCTTAAGGTATCAGAGGTAAATGTTCATATCGAAGGAATCGACAGTATTAATTAACCGGAGGGTAAAAATGATTACAGGAAAAATGTTTCGTGACGGCGTAATCTCCGGTGCGAATAATATAGCAAACAGCAGACAGGCGGTTGACGCACTCAATATCTTCCCTGTGCCTGACGGCGATACGGGAACAAATATGTCTATGACCATTGCTTCGGCAAAGGATGATATAAAGGATATGCCCGATGATGCTTCAATCGGCGATGTATCAAAGAGGGTTGCTTCGGCACTTTTGAGAGGTGCAAGAGGTAATTCAGGCGTTATTCTTTCGCTCATTTTTCGCGGCTTTTCAAAGGCATTCAAGGGCTTGGAGCAGGCCGGCGGAAAGGATATTGCCCGTGCGTTTCGTGCAGGAAGCGATGCCGCATACAAGGCGGTTATGAAGCCTACCGAGGGTACTATCCTTACAGTTGTAAGATGTGCGGCAGAGGCAGCAGAAACAATGGCAGAAATAAACGACGAGCCTATCGAGGTTTGTGTTGCTGCTCTCGAGGCGGCGAAGCAGGCACTCGCATCGACTCCGGATTTGCTTCCTGTTTTGAAGAAGGCAGGAGTTGTTGATGCCGGTGGTCAGGGCTTCCTTCTTATCCTGAAGGGTATTGAGAGCGTAATCGGAAATGATGTTATTATCCGTCCGATTGGCGAGGAGGCGTTGGCTGACTCAACGGATAGTGCCGTCGAAGGTATCAGCGATATAAAGAATAACTACTCTATTAAGCTTGAAATTCATAAAACAAGCACAGCAAAGGAAAGCTCACCCGAAAAGCTTCGTGCTTATTTGGAGGCACTCGGCGACGGCGTAAGCGTTAGCGAGGACAGGGGAATAATCCGAGTAGAGGTCAATACCGACGCTCCGGGTACTGTTATGACAACAGGTGCAAAGTACGGCGAAATGTATGACATTTCTATTATTAATTCAAGACAGAAGCCTGTTCAGGAGCCTGTTGGGCAGACGGAGGATGGAATTGCCGAGCCTGAAAAGGACTACGGCTTTGTGTCCGTCTGTGCCGGTGACGGCTTGAACGAGCTCTTTGTCGACCTTGGTTCGGATGTTGTTGTCAGCGGCGGACAGACTATGAATCCGTCCACCGATGATATTACCAAGGCAGTTTTGAGCGTTGGTGCAAAAACAGTTTTCGTTCTGCCGAACAATAAGAATATTATTATGGCAGCACAGATGGCAAGGGATGAAATAAAGGACAGAGAGGTTGTTGTTCTTGAAACGAAGACTATTCCGCAGGGAATTGCCGCAATGCTGAATTTCGACGAAACCATCGGCACTGAGGAAAATGTTGAGACTATGATGGATGCCGCTTCAAGAACTCAAACCGCGAATATTACATTTGCCGCTCGCGACAGTGAGGTTGATGGAAGACCTATACAAAAGGGACAGATAATGGGAATTTGCAACGGAACTATTAGGTTCATCGGCGAGGATAAAGAGCAGATTGCATTTGATTCTGCGTGCGAAATGTTCAATCCGGACGAAAATTCTCTCATTACAGTAATATATGGTGAGGGCATGACCGAGGAAGACGCAAACAGACTTGAGGGTATGCTGGGCGAAAGGCTCGGCGATACTGCCGAGATTAGTGTTGTTGACGGCGGTCAGCCTGTATACTACTATATTATATCGGTGGAATAAATGAAGCTTAGCGATTATGATATTCAGTTCGTAAAAGGTGTTGGAGAAAAAAAGGCCCGGCTTTTCAATAAGCTGGGCGTTTACTCATTGGAAAATCTTTTGCATTATTATCCGCGAAAATATCTTGACCAAAGCAAGACGGTCAGTGTAAAGAATGCTCCTGTTGACGAGATGGTTTCTATTCGTGCGACTATGATAACGCCTGTTAAGGAGTCGCGAATTCGAAAGGGACTGACCCTGTATAAATGCAATTTTTCCGATGGCGAAACGGTTATTCATGTGACTATTTTTAATAATGAATATGCCGCAAGGGCTCTTCGAACCTTCGATGAATACATACTTTACGGAAAGGTCGAAAGGCGATTTACCGATGCTGTTATGTCGTCGCCCCAAATTGAGAGTGTAAATACAGGACTCGGCATTCATCCGATTTATCCTGCAACCCAAAGCTTGAATTCTAAGGCAATTGCAAAGGCAGTACGAAACGCGTTTGACAAAATCGGCGTGGTAGAGGACACACTTGACGATGAAATAAGAAAAAAATACGGACTTTGCACACTCGATTTCGCATTGAAGGAAATTCATTTTCCGTCCTGTACGGAGAATATTGAAGTTGCGAGAAAACGACTTGTTTTCGAGGAGCTGTTGACTCTTCAGCTCGGATTGCTTTTGCTCAAGGGGAAGCGAAATGTACGCAATAATCATATCGCAAAAAAGGATTTCAGCGAGGAGTTCTATTCGCTTTTGTCATTTGAGCCGACGGCGGCACAAAAAAGGTGCGTTGGCGACTGCGTTTCGGATATAATGTCCGAAAGTAATATGAATAGGCTAATTCAGGGTGATGTTGGCTCGGGCAAAACTGCTGTTGCCGGTGCAGTTATGTATACTATGATTCGAAACGGCTTCCAAACAGCAATGATGGCACCGACTGAAATTTTGGCAGTTCAGCATTATGAGAGCTTTAAGCGGTTGTTCGAGGGCACGGATATTCGCCTTGCTCTTCTTACGGGCTCAACTAAGGCGAGCGAGAAGCGAGCAATAAAATGCGACCTTATCGACGGAAATATTGACTTGATTATCGGAACGCACGCACTTATCCAAAATGATGTTGAGTTCAAAAATCTCGGTTTGGTTTGTACGGACGAGCAGCATAGATTCGGCGTTGAACAGCGTGCAAATCTTGCGATGAAGGGCGATAATCCCCACCTTCTCGTTATGTCTGCAACGCCTATTCCCCGAACACTCGGATTGATTATTTACGGCGAGCTGGATATAAGCATACTCGACGAGCTTCCGCCTAATCGACAGGAAATTCGTACAGATTATGTTGACTCCTCCTACCACGAGAGAATATATAAATTCATAAAAAAAGCACTCGATAACGGCAGGCAGGCATATATCGTTTGCCCTCTTGTTGAGGACGGCGAAAGTGATTTGCTTTCTGCCGAGGAGTATGCAAATAGTCTTTCGCAGGGCGTTTTTGCTAACTATTCGCTTGGACTTCTCCACGGCAGGATGAAATCGAAGCTTAAGGATGAGGTTATGCAGAAATTCTCGGACGGCGAAATCCAAATTTTGGTTTCAACTACGGTTATTGAGGTTGGGGTGGATGTTCCGAATGCGACTGTTATGCTTATTGAAAACGCCGACCGCTTCGGGCTTTCACAGCTTCATCAGCTTCGCGGCAGAGTCGGCAGAGGCAGTGAAAAGAGCTTTTGTATTCTGGTTAGCGATAATCAGGGCGAGCAAACGAAGGAACGCCTCGGAATTATGAAATCTACTTCAAACGGCTTCAAAATAGCCGAATATGACTTGAAAACAAGAGGTCCCGGTGATTTCTTCGGAAAGCGACAGCATGGCTTGCCAAATCTGAAAATTGCGGATATGGTTGAGGATATTCAAACGCTTAATACTTGTCGTGTATGTGCCGAGGAATTGCTCAAGGCTGATTCACGACTCGACTCCCATCCTGTTTTGTGCGATAAAATAAACGAAATGTTCAAAAGGACTGATTACTGATGAAATATAAATACGAAACGCATACCCATACAAGCCCCGTTTCACGATGCGGCAGGGTGTCGGTGGGCGATATTATAAAAATGTATATAGAAAAAGGCTTTTCGGGAATTGTTTTGACCGACCATTACAGTCCCTTGACCTGGTATGACCAAAGCTTGGTTGCACCGCAAAAGAAAATAGAGTTTTATCTTCAATCATACCGAGAGATGAAAAAGATTGCACCGAGCGATTTTACTGTTATGTTCGGTATGGAGCTTCGCCATTTCGGAACCTCGAATGATTATCTTATCTATGGTATGGACGACAAATGGCTCGAAAAACAAGGCAACCTTATGGCTGTTTGGGAAAAAAGAGTTTATGAGATGATGCATAAGGAGGGCTATCTCGTTTATGAAGCTCATCCCTTTAGACCGGGTAGAACAAGATGTAATACGGATTATATCGACGGAGTAGAAATCTATAACGGAAAAACAGGAAAGAAATATAATGATAAAGCGGAAAAATGGGCAAAGGAAAAAGGCCTCCTTACCATTTCCGGCTCCGATTTTCATAAGCCGGAGCACGCAGGCAGGGGCGGAATTATTACAGAAAAGCCAATAAGAAATAACGCCGACCTTCTGGATACTCTGCGTTCAATGAATTTTGAAATGATAAAAACCTACTGACTGTACCCTAAAAAATAATCAGTTTTGTATCTTTTTTAATGCACAGATATGCTGTATAATTTTGGCATATCGAAAGAGGAGGTACATACTATATGAATAGTAAGGTAAAGAAGATTTGTTTAACCGGATTAATGGCGGCGTTGGTTACGGTATGCACGGCGTTTATTAAAATTCCTACAGGAATAAACAGCGGATATATTCATATCGGAGACAGTATGATATATTTGAGCGGATGCCTATTGGGTCCATGGGCTGCATTGGCGTCGGCTATCGGCGGAGCCTTTGCAGACATTTTGGCAGGTGCACCGCAGTGGGCTATTCCGACCGCAATAATTAAGGCCCTTAATTCAGTTCCTTTTATTGTAGTAACTGCTATGTATAATAAAAATAAGTCGCCGAAAATCATTAACCCGATGACCTTGGTGATGACGCTGATTTCGGGATTAATTACAGTATTCGGCTACTTGCTTGCAGAGGGAATTATGTATTCCTTCCCGAGTGCCTTGACCTCCGTTCCGTTTTCGGTTCTTCAGGCAGTCGGCTCGGCAGTGATTTTCGCCATTGTCGGAAAAATCCTCGACCAAATCAAAATACATAAATATCTGTAAACATCAAAACAGCTTCTCGCATCGAGAAGCTGTTTTGGCATACTGAAATTTGTGCTCTTGACAAATATTAAAATTGTTGTATAATAAAAATAGATAAGGAGCTTGCCGATAGACGGTTAGCCCCCGCATTATATTATTAAGAGATAATCACAAATGTGGAAGTTAGGCGATTATCTCTTTTTATTTTCAGTTGCTTTTATGTATCCTGTAGCTACAACAATGAATATTATTGCGACAATCAAGTATTCCATAGCAACACCCCCTTACGCCTTTTTCAAGGTTGGGGATAGATTTAACCGCCTACCTTTATGAAGTTATCAAATAATAGACAACCTCAACCGTTATGGTAGTTTTCCTTATCCGACAATATTATACATAATGTTCTATTCTTCGTCAATATGTTTTTATCATCTCAAAATCCATTGATTTCAGGGTTTCGAGCAGATCGGCATTGTTTTTTATCGGCTTTTCTGTAATGATTCCTCCTCTGCCTGCGTGCTCCGGTTTATGAAAATCCGAGCCTGAAACGGCAAGGAGGCCTTTTTCTTTTGCCCATTTTTCAGCCTTGTCATTATATTTTTTCTCAGTTTTTCCGTTATAGATTTCTACACCGTCAATATAGTCTGTGTTACATCTTGTCCTACCCGGTCTGAAAGGATGTGCTTCATAAACGAGGCTGTCTCTTATACACATCTGACGCTGCCGACGATACTCCTTGTG